>CAZUTJ010000261.1:0-1502 GCA_964622875.1 uncultured bacterium | reverse complement strand
CGTGACTCCCGTCACGACGCCTAACCTTTGTCATGCTGAACTTGTTTCAGCATCTCTATGAGATTCCGAAACAAGTTCGGAATGACATTGTCAATACTGATGAATTCAGCACCAGGCCCAGAATGACCTTGTGGCCAGGAATTCGACAACTCGTAATGACACGGAGTTTGACTAGAGCTTTTACTCCCCCTTTAAAAAAGGGGGATTGAGGGGAATTTTTAATCTCATGACAGCGGTGTTCTACTAGAATATTTACGACTCTTTGATTCTTTGACTCTTTGACACTTCTTTTTATTCAGGTCTACTACCTATGTCTAAGAGTTTTTTGCGGCGCTTTAACTCTTTTAATTCGTTAATTATCTGCCGCCAATAAATCCTGTCTGCCTGGCGAAATTTTTCAATTTCCAAACTAATTTCCTTTAATGAGCATATATCTTATCTCGGATTTGTTAAGGGCGAGGAAAAATTTTTTTATCATGAATACCTCTCTTGTCTTTTAACAACCGCCGCAAAGACCAGGACCGGCGCAGACGCTCCGCCGGGGAAAAACAGGACCAAATACCTCTCTGATGAGTTCTGTCCTTTTCTGTATTTTTACCGGCGTCTTGAGGCAAAGGCAGAGATATGTTTTGTAAAACCCTGGCCGTCTTTTTCATACAGTTCCTCTAGCGACACTTGCACCCCGTAGGTGCAAGTGTCGCTCAACTAATGAATCTATATTTGAGAAGGGTAAGGATGGCGGCCAGGCCATCAATCCATCTTATCTTTTTCCCCTCTTCTATCTTTCTCGGATAATAAGAGATGGGGATTTCTTTAATATGGTAACCCCTTTTGCAAAGCTTAGCGGTAACCTCCGGGCAAAATTCAAACCGTTGACATTTTAAATCGAGGCTTTTGAGCACCTCGGCCCGAAAAACCTTATAGCAGGTAGGTTCATCAGTAATCCGGGCCCCGTATAACATGTTAGCCAACCAGGAGAGAAACCGGCCTCCCCAATAATAGCGCCAGTAAGACCTCTTCCCCTTCCCTAAGGTGCGGGAACCATAAACAACATCTGTTTCACCTCTAATAATGGGAGCTATCAACTTAGGATAATCCTGAGGGTCGTATTCCAGATCGCCATCCTGAATAATAATAACATCTCCTCTAACATAACTCAAGGCTGTTCTGATCGCAGCTCCCTTCCCCTGGTTCCGGGAGTGATATACAATCCTTACATCCGCATTATTTATAGATTGGGAGCCCTCCATTGCTCTCAGCACTTCCGTTGTCCCATCCCGAGAAGCATCGTCAACAATGATAATCTCCTTCTTCAAATTGACTCTCGTCACTTTTTCTAATATCTCCCGGATAGTTTCCCTTTCATTATAAACGGGTATGATTACCGAAAGTTTCAAGATATGCCTCACTTCGTTCGGCTGATTACACAGATTCCAAAAACCCGAGGACACAGATTTTCTTTTGAAGTAATCTGGGTAATCTGCCTGTTAATCTGTGTAATC
>CAZUTJ010000260.1:0-1556 GCA_964622875.1 uncultured bacterium | reverse complement strand
TCAAAGGGCGGGGGAAGCTCAAAGGATACCCTATATTCTCGTTGATAGAATACTAGGAGAAGTTGTGAGTTATAAGTTATGAGTTATGAGTTAACTGTATGGAAATTTAAAATTTACAATCTTCAATGGACAATTAAGTTAGCCCCGAATGATAGTAGAGGCATTTCTTCATTCAGCATAACTACAAAACAAATAGTAAGAGTTTTTAGAGTAGATAAAATTATTAATGACTGCGGAAGGGGGGGAGGACATGTTTTCTATAACGGATTATATTCCCGAAAAAGAGCTGGCCGGATTCTGTAAGAAATATCATATAAAAAAATTATCTCTTTTCGGTTCCGCATTGGGCGAAGAGTTAAAGCCGAATAGCGATATCGACCTGCTGGTTGAATTTGAGAAAGGCCATGTTCCCGGCTTGATAACATTTGCGGGAATAGAGATTGAACTTACGGACATGATAGGCCGTAAAGTTGATTTGCGGACAGCGTATGATCTAAGCCGCTATTTTAGAGATGAAGTAGTTAATATGGCGGAGGCGCAATATGTCGCCGGATGATAAAAACAGACTTCAACACATGCTGGATGCAGCCCTTGAGGCACAATTGTTTATGGAGGGTAAAACCCGGGAGACTCTGTCTCAGGACCGGATGGCAATACAGGCGATTGTCAGGTCAATAGAAATTATAGGCGAAGCGGCCACAAACATATCAAAAGAATTTAAAAATACCCATCCCGAAATTCCGTGGGAAAAAATTGTAGGTATGCGAAACTGGCTGATTCATGCCTATTTTGATATAGATTATGACCATGTTTGGAATACGGTTCAAGAGGATTTACCTGTTCTTATTCCTCAGATAAAAAAACTGTTGCCGAGTAAATAAACCACCGGTGAACATAAATAGACACAGAAAACCAAGGCACAAAGGCACAAAGGAAAGATAAAAGCCAATACTTGCAGTTTTTTTAGGTCTTTTAACTTTGTGCCTCTGTGCCTTAGTGCCTCTGTGCCTGCCTGCACCGAAGGTGCAATAGTTGATAAATTTTCCCCATATTCTGGTTATAGCGGCCTCGGCAGGCTCGGGGAAGACCTATTCTCTCTCCGAGAGGTACATAAACTTTCTCCTTTCCCCGGCCATAAAGGCTTCTCCCCGCCATATCCTGGCTATTACCTTTACCAATAAAGCGGCCGGGGAGATGAAAGAAAGAATTATCTCCCGCCTTAAGGAGATAGCCCTGAGCGATTCTGAGCTGAAAGAATCCGCCTGCATGAAGCTGGATGAATTGCTCGATAAGTACTCGGATCTTAGGGTGCAGACCATTGACTCTTTTCTGACCTCCGTAACTAAGTCCTCCGCCCTGGAATTAGGTCTTCCGCCCCGCTTTGAAATAGTTTTGGATTCTTCTCCGGCCCTTGATTTCGTCCTTGATGAGCTTCTCTCCCGGGTTTACCAGGGTTCCCGGGGGAAACAGAGAGAAATCACTCGTCTTTTCCTGGACCTCGTTTATGAGCTTCTAAGGATGGATGAGGAAACCGGTTGGGATATAAAAAGAGTAAT
>CAZUTJ010000259.1:0-1609 GCA_964622875.1 uncultured bacterium | reverse complement strand
AAACAAGAAAGATGGTAGCTGAAGCAAATAGTTTAAAAGGATATAATCCAATAGATATTGTTTCTCCACAAGAGCTTTAAAGTGGGAGGTGAAGATAAAAATGGCTATTAGAAAGCCTCCAGAACCTGAATTTATGAGGGAACTTCACAGGATCCGTGCAGAGATGTACGAAGAAACCAAGAACTTAACCCCCAGGCAAAAAGTTAAGAAGACACATAGAGAAACAGAGGAGTTTTTAAAGAGCCAGGGGTACAGGCTTATCTCAAGTAATCAGGGTTATCGGATGTGTCCTCTTAAGAGATAGTCTTAAAAAATTTAGCCGGGCTTTGAACTATAAAAAACCTGCTCTTTGACAAAAAGATTATAGGCCGGTGTGATTTTTTCTTGGAAATGGCCTGCAGGGTTAACCGTATTAAAGGTGAACAATATTACCATTATGATTGGGGTAACAGGTGTTTAAATAGCGGATTTTCAATCAGATTGCTGAACGCTAGTGCACTGTTACATTAGTTTTGTATCATTTTGCCCTCCACCTGATTTGCGGGGAAGCAAATCAAGGCGGGGAGGACAAGTAGTGTAGCCCTTTATGGGCGTGGACGACGGGGACAAGCCCCTACACTACCTCAGTGGAGTATATTATCATATAGAGAATGCGATAATAGTAGAGGCATATCTTTTTCTCAGCTTTACATAATTCTTTCCTGCAGGAGGAAGCAGGAGAGAAGAAAGGGGTTTTCTGGGGGGGATGAGCGCTGACCGAATTCCTATGAACAGTGAAGGAAAAAGGCCGATTGGGGTATTTGATTCCGGGGTTGGGGGGCTAACGGTTGTCAAAGAGTTTTTGAGGCAATTGCCGGGAGAAAATATCATCTACTTTGGGGATACGGCCCGCCTTCCCTATGGAATTAAATCGGAGCGGACGGTAATTAAGTTTTCTCTTCAGAATAGCCGCTTTCTGGCCCAGTTCCAGATTAAACTTCTTCTGGTAGCCTGTAATACCGCCTCGGCGGTGAGCCTGGAGGCTCTGCGGAAAGAATTCTCTTTTCCTATCCTGGGAGTTATTGAACCCGGGGTTAGGGCGGCTTTGCGGTTGACTAAAAATAGAAAAATTGGGATCATAGGAACGGAAGCAACTATAGTTAGCCGGGCTTATGTTAAACTTATAAAAGAGATAGCTCCCGCGACCAGGACCTTCAGCCAGGCCTGTCCCCTTCTCGTTCCTCTGGTGGAAGAGGGATGGCTCCGGGGAGAAATAACCGCGGCGGTAGTGAGGAAATATTTGAGTCCTTTAAAAAAGAAATCTATAGATAGTCTCATCCTGGGCTGCACTCATTACCCTCTCTTGAAATCGCTTTTTCGGAAGGAAATAGAAGGGGTGGCTCTTATTAATTCAGCTAAGGAGGTAGTCGCCGAAGCCGGGAAAATTCTCCGGGAGAGGGGGATACTCAGGTCGGGCGACGATCCTCCCTACCGACGCTATTATGTCAGCGATACTCCCACCCGATTTATGAGAATGAGGAGAAGGTTTCTGGGAGAAGTTCTCTCTCCGGTGGAGCAGGTGGAGATTGAGAGATATTGAGACATAGAGAATAAATGACAAATGACAAAA
>CAZUTJ010000258.1:0-1631 GCA_964622875.1 uncultured bacterium | reverse complement strand
GCCGTCCTGACTACAGGCAGTGAAATAGTTGAGCCTGGCAGGAGAATCGGCTACGGGAAAATTTACAATTCAAATGGACATCTTATCCGCTCACTACTCTCATTTATGGGCTTAAAGGGAGAGTACATTGGAATAGCCCGGGACGATGAAAAGCATCTCCTATCCAGAGTAAAGGCAGGGCTGAAGCGCGATGTTCTTATTGTTTCGGGGGGCGTTTCTGTGGGAGATTACGACCTTGTCCCGCGCATACTAAAAAAATGCCAGGTAAGGGGAGTGTTTCACAAAGTATCAATAAAACCAGGCAAGCCATTTCTGTTTGGCTACAAAGGCAGAACACTCGTTTTTGGGGTTCCCGGCAATCCTGTTTCCACATACCTGGGCTTTTTGGTGCTGATTATGCCCGCTCTAAACAAAATGATGGGCAGAGACGCATCTCTAAATACTTGCAAAGGAATTCTGATGAGTGATTTTCATAAAAAAAAAGGGCGAAAGCGCTTTGTGCCTGTGTCCACCAGGATGAAAGGTAATACAAGAGAGGTTTTTCCTGTAACAACATATCATGGCTCGGCCGATATGGCTGCCCTCATCAGCGCAGACAGCTTTATGATTGTGGAAAAGAACATTTCTTCCTTAAACAAAGGCTCTGAAGTAAATATTTTGCCTTTTCCGTGATAGTAGATTCAAGGTTCAAAGAACATAGAAATTAGAAATTAGAAATTAGGGGGAGATGATAAGGAGAAACTGGAAATTGGAAATTGGGAAGATTAGGATGGAAATTGGAAGGAACAGCATAAAGGCCGAATTTCGAATTTCGAATTAACTCTTAAGTTGGTGCTCTGGTGCACTGGTGCTCTATTGAGTGGTGCTCTGGCGTGAAGGAGGGTTTTAAAATGACGCGTGATGATATGGCAATTAATCTTTCAAAAGAGGTGGGGTTGCGCCGCCGGGAGGCGCGTGTGATTATTGACCGCATATTTGAAGATATGTCCGGATGTTTGGCAAAAGGAGAAAGTGTTACTTTGCGAGGGTTTGGCACTTTCAGGATAAAGAAGCAAAAGGCGCGCATGGCAAGAAATCCAAGAAAACCCAAAAATGAAGTCTACATCCCGGAGAGAAAAGTTGTCCACTTTAAGGCGGGAAGAAAACTAACCGAGATGGTAAGATAGTAGTATCGGAATTTAAATAAATTCCGATACTTGATTACACAGATTAAAAAAAATAGATTACACAGATTGCCGAATGAAATGAGGCATGTTTTGTCTTAAGAGGTAATGGGGAATTTTGCAAAATTACCTCTTGCAGTGGGGAACCTCCCTGGAAGGTATCCCCGAAGGGGATAGCTTGTTAAATGGGTAAGCTCTTATTTAAGAAAATACGCGGGACAGAAGATATTCTTCCTGAAAAGATAGCCGCCTGGAGGAGAATAGAAGATGCCGCTCGGAAGGTGTTTGCCCTTTATTGCTATGAGGAGCTGCGGACGCCAATTTTAGAAGAGACAGGTCTTTTCATAAGCGGGGTTGGCGAGACCACCGATATTGTAACCAAACAGATGTTCAGCTTCCTTGACGGGAAAGGAAGAAGCCTTACTATGCGTCCGGAGGGAACAGCTCCAGTAATCAGGGCATATCTGG
>CAZUTJ010000257.1:0-1639 GCA_964622875.1 uncultured bacterium | reverse complement strand
TGCTCTCTGCCTTTAGGTAAAATGGCCCTGCGTAATACTGAAGTAAGAAGATTTTTTTTCCGGAAGATAAAAGAAAAGTTACACACCGCCACTATAAGGTCGGGTAGCAAAGCGGCGGAAGATAGGTATTACGCGCTAGAAGCCCTTTTATCCTCCCTGGATCGCATGTTATCGGATGGGAATACCTCTCCCCAATGTTTTAGGGCGCTAATGGATATCTTTTTCCCAAAAATACTCTTAGTTAACAGGGTAAAGAAAGAATTCTACCAGGAAAAAGGTTACTATCCCCCCTTCTTTCTACTTATCTGTCCTACCCAGGCCTGTAACCTGGATTGCCCGGGTTGCTATACTGCTTCCGGGAAAGGGAAATGGGGTAATACCCTTAAATATGAGGTGATTGATAAAACCATCGGGGAGATGAAGAAACTCTGGGGTGCTCATTTTGTCGTCTTCTCCGGGGGGGAGCCTCTTCTCTATCCCCATCTCTTTGATATAGTCCAAAAACACAGGGATAGCTTCTTCTTAATGTACACTAACGGCATCCTCATAAATAAGAAAATGGCTCAGAGATTGGCCGAGGTAGGCAACGTAACCCCAGCCATATCTGTAGAGGGGTTTGAGAAAGAGACCGATGCCCGCAGAGGGAAAGGGGCCTATCAAAAGGTGCTTACCGCTTTTGATAATTTGAGGGAGGCCGGGGTTCCCTTTGGCATATCGGTAACGGTTACTCGGGAGAATGTAGATGTAGTAACCAGTGATAAGTTTTATGACTTTTACTTTGAGGAGCAAAGGGCAAAATACCAGTGGCAGTTTCACTATATGCCCATCGGAAAGTCTTATACCCTGGCTCTTATGCCCACCCCGGAACAGCGACTCTTTATCAGAGAAAGAAAGCGGAAGATGGAGCGGGAGAGGGGGTATTTTATTGGCGATTTCTGGAATGATGGCCCGCTAGTAAGAGGCTGCATCGCCGGCGGCAGACCTAGAGGCAGTGGCCACTTTAACATAACCGGAGCGGGTGATTGCACTCCTTGTGGATTTCAACCCTATGCCGTAGACAATATAAATGAGGTCTATGAAAGGGGAGGAGATTTAAATACGGTCCTGGAGTCTGATTTTTTCCGGGCGATAAGAGAGTGGCAGGATAATTATGGATGTGGGAAACCCGATGGTGAACAGGAGAATCTCCTCATGACCTGCCCCATCCGCGATCATTACCAGATGTATTATGAGAAAATACTTCAGAAGTATCATCCCCAACCCATTTACCAAGAGGCCGAAGAAGCTCTGAAGGATGAAGAATATAGGCAGGGCCTCATAAATTATGGAAAAGAGCTGAGGAGGCTCTCCCAGCCTATCTGGGAGGAAGAATATCTCCTTAAGAAATGACCATCTTCGTTTCCAAGAAATCATAATATAAATAATCTCAGAATAAGCCTTGACAAATGATTTTTTTAGATTCCAGGGACACCAGAGATTCCAGGGACACCGTACTTAATTATTGAAAGGAAGCAACAAATCAGGTGGAATAAAAAGTAAATATTCGGTGAAACCATTCACTTTCCCTGTCTCCTCCCTCTTGACGGGGGAGGATTAAAGCCTGCCCCGCACTTGATGCGGGGGTGGGGGTGAAACTGAA
>CAZUTJ010000256.1:0-1648 GCA_964622875.1 uncultured bacterium | reverse complement strand
AATTCTTAAAATTTAATCTGGTGATAATCTGGGTAATCTGTGGTTAAAGTTTTTTAAGTATTTCTCTGGGGGTTTCTGTGTTCTCTGTGGTTAAATCTTTGGCAGTATCTTGATACCTGAGGAGGGAAAATATGACTGAGAAAACTTTTCTAAGCCAGGATGATAAGGGTAAGGGTAAGGGAGAAGAGAAAAAATCGCTTCTAAAAGAGGAAGAACCACTGCGTATAAAACCTCGGGAAGTTAAATCTGTTTCTGAGGATATCCTTCCGGTGATAGAGCCGAAAAGGCCGCTGGGGGTTTCTCCAAAAGAGACGCTGGAAAAGAAGACGGAGAAAACAATTGCTCCGCCCGTGCTCACCCAGGCTAAAATAGGGACCTCCCCTAAAACAGAAGGCAAAAGCAGTCCCTTCTTCAGGTTTCTCTTTATTCTCTCTTTTGCTTTTATGGCCCTGGCCCTGGGCCTTCTTCTTCTGCCCCTTTTAAATATCTCCATTCCTCCCTTTCTCAACTCGGTCATTAATCTCATCGCTCCTAAGTAACTACAGAGAGATGCTAACCAGAATCGCCCTGGAAAGACAAGAGAGGGAACTGCTCGCTTCCTATGCTATGAAAAGCGAGGAGAGTCGGGGGCGGGCCTATCTTGAGGAGGAGCATGATTATCGCTCTGTCTTTCAGAGAGACCGGGACCGCATCATCCATTCCACCGCTTTCCGTCGTTTAGAGTACAAGACGCAGGTCTTCGTCAATCATGAAGGTGATTATTACCGCACCCGCCTTACCCATACCATTGAAGTAGCTCAAATCGCTCGTTCTATTGCCCGCAATCTCAGGTTGAATGAAGATCTTACCGAAGCTATTGCCTTAGCTCATGACTTAGGGCATACTCCTTTTGGGCACTCGGGGGAGGAGGCCCTGCGGGAGTTAATGAAAGACGAAGGGAGCTTTGAGCATAATAGGCAAGGCTTGAGGGTGGTAGAACAGTTGGAGAGGAGAAATCCCCTCTTCCCCGGATTGAATCTCAGCTGGGAAGTGAGGGAAGGGATTATTAAGCATACTACTTCTTATGATCGCCCTCTTTCCTCTGAATTTGAAGCGGATAAGCTTCCTACCCTGGAGGCCCAAACAGTCAATTTAGCGGATGAAATTGCTTATAATAACCATGATCTCGACGATGGTTTAATGGCGGAGATGATTGACGAGGAGGCCCTGGAAGAAGTCTCTCTCTGGGAGGAAACTTACCGGGAGATAAGGAAAAAGTTTCCTCATTCCGATCGGGAGAGAAGGAAGTATCAGACGATAAGGGCCCTTATCAACCTTCAGGTGACGGATTTAATTACGGAGACGGAGAAGAGACTGGAGCAGGCCCAGGTCGAGTCCGTGGGAGAGGTAAGGGAGGCATCTTCTTGTCTCGTCTCTTTTAGCCCCCGGATGTCCCGGAAGAATGAAGAGCTAAAACAATTTCTCCTTGAACATCTCTATCATCACTATCGAGTAGTCAGGATGACTGGAAAAGCTCGCCGTTTCATCCGAGAGTTATTTAAAACCTATTTAGACCATCCTCGCCAACTACCGCCGAATACTCAGGAGAAACTTAAGGAAGACTCACCCGCCCGGGTAATTTGCGATTATATCGCCGGCATGACCGACC
>CAZUTJ010000255.1:0-1657 GCA_964622875.1 uncultured bacterium | reverse complement strand
TTAATTTTTAATTGGTTCAATCTTTAGCAGCCCGGCCGCTTCCTTCACCTTCCGGGTAATCTCCTCCATCATCTCCGGATGGGATTTAAGGTAAGATTTGGCATTCTCTCTTCCCTGCCCGATCCTCTCTTTATTATAAGCAAACCAGGCTCCCCCTTTTTCTATGATTCCCTGCTCCGCGGCTATATCCAGCAGGGAACCTTCTTTAGAAATTCCCTCCCCATACATAAGATCAAATTCCACCTCCCGGAAGGGAGCGGCCAATTTGTTCTTAGCTACCTTAACCTTGGTCCTATTGCCAATTACCCGATGCCCGTCTTTAATCTGGCCCTTTCTTCTAATGTCCAAACGAACTGAAGAATAGAATTTTAAGGCCCGGCCGCCCGGGGTAGTCTCCGGATTTCCGAACATGACCCCAATCTTTTCCCGAATCTGGTTAACAAAAACGACACAGGTCTTCGACTTACTTATAGCCGCAGTGAGCTTACGCAAAGCCTGTGACATCAGACGAGCTTGCAAGCCCATGTGGCTATCTCCCATCTCCCCCTCGATTTCCGCCTTGGGAACGAGGGCAGCCACGGAATCCACCACCGCTAAATCTACAGCGTTGCTCCTCACCAGTGTCTCCACGATTTCCAGAGCCTGCTCACCCCAATCCGGCTGGGAAACCAGGAGATTATCCATATTTACCCCCAACCGACGGGAATAGTCGGGATCTAAAGCATGCTCAACATCAATGAAGGCGGTTACCCCATCTTTTTTCTGCACTTCGGCCACAATATGAAGAGCCAGGGTCGTCTTCCCGGAGGACTCGGGACCAAATATTTCTACCACCCTTCCCCGGGGAACTCCCCCAATGCCCAGAGCTAAATCCAGACCGAGAGCTCCGGTAGATATAGCTTCTATCCGGACCGCAGCTCCGGCCTTCCCCAGCCTCATAATGGACCCTTTGCCAAACTGCTTCTCGATCTGAGTGAGAGCTAAATCGAGAGCCCTTTCCTTATCGCTTTTCTGCACTTCCGCCATAACCTTTTCCTCCCCTTGCCGGTATTGGTAATATCAAAGATTTAACCACAGAGAACACAGAGAAACAAAGCCGTAAATGTTCCGGTATCTGCCATACGTCCGAAAAAGTTCAAATCACCCCAGTTACTACTTCGTAGTTTATAAGGGGAACAGATATAGTAGGTGCTTTGTCTATACGCTTACTGTCTTTAAGGAGTTCGGCGATATGTTCTCCTGCCTCCGCATTGACAACTTTTTCGCCACATTGAGGACATACTCCCGCTGGAACATTCTCAATAACTACCAATTTATCCTTAATCCAAAAGTCTCGTTGAAGATTCTTCTCCTGAAGTGGTTTATTACAGATTTCGCACTCTCCATAGTTATACATTTCTACCACCTCCTAATATCATAGAGCATATACCGTTATAAAAAACAGCTTACCCGTACTTTTAATTCTGCAAATGATATAGCCCGTCCCAAAAGTTTTGCAACATTTTTTCTTGAGGTATACGAAAGCATAAACGCCTTTTTCTGTCATTCCCCGATTTAATCGGGGAATCCAGGTTCTGGATTATCCGGTCAAGCCGGATAATGACATTCTCTTAGTAATGATTTCTGCTTTGTAGTTGCCCAATTTATTGGGCTTTCC
>CAZUTJ010000254.1:0-1706 GCA_964622875.1 uncultured bacterium | reverse complement strand
CTCTATAATTTAGGGCGATATTCCTTCCTGGGATGTAATCCTTTTCTTATCTTCAGGAGCAAAAGTAAAGAAATCGAGATTATCGAGGAGGGAAAGAAAAAAGAACGCCTCACGGGCAATCCTTTTAATATCCTGAGGGATATTCTGGGCCGCTACCGGACAGAGCCTCTCCCCGACTCTCCCCCCTTCATAGGAGGGTCCGTGGGCTACTTCAGTTACGACCTCTGCCACTTTATTGAGAGATTGCCTTCCTGCAGTGTTGATGACCTGAATATTCCAGATTGCTATCTGGCCTTCTATGATGCCGTTCTTATCTTTGACCATAGGAAGAACGAAACTTATATCTCATCCTGTGGGTTCAGGGAAACCGCTGGTCGGGCTCTGAAGGCTAAGTTGGCCTCGGGCAGCAAGCAGACTGCATACCGACCGAACTTCCCCCTTACCTCTATCCTCTCCCCTGGGGGGAGAGGGAAGGGTGAGGGGGAAACTCGCAAAGGGTTAAGTTCCAACTTTGTTAAGGAGGATTACCTGAAAGCGGTCAGGAAGGCCAAGGAATATATTGGCGCCGGGGATATCTATCAGGTGAATTTATCCCAGAGACTTTCTGCTGACCTGTCCATCCTCCCTTTTGAATTATATAAGCGGCTTCGCCAGATCAATCCTGCCCCTTTTGCTTCCTTCCTGAACTTCGACGGGATAGCTATCGTCAGCGCTTCTCCGGAGAGGTTCCTTTGTCTGCGGGGACGCCAGGTGGAGACCAGGCCCATGAAGGGCACCCGTCCCCGGGGCCAGGATAGAAGAGAAGATGAAAGACAGAAGGCAGAACTATTAAATAGCGAGAAAGATAAAGCCGAGTTAGTGATGATCGTGGATTTAGAGAGGAACGATTTGGGAAGAGTTTGTGAATATGGTTCGGTCAGGCTCAGGGAACCGAGGACATTGGAGCCCTATGCTACCGTTTTCCAGACGACGGCTACTGTAGAAGGGATGTTAAGAAAGGGTAAGGATAGAGTTGATCTCCTTAAAGCGACTTTTCCCGGCGGTTCGATAACCGGAGCCCCCAAAGTGCGGGCTATGGAGATTATAGATGAATTGGAACCGACAAAACGGAACCTCTATACCGGCTCTCTGGGATATTTGAGCTTTAGCGGAGAGATGGACCTGAATATCGTCATTCGCACCTTTCTCCTAAAAGAAGGGAAAGCCTATTTTCAGGTCGGCGGCGGCATCGTCGCCGATTCTGACCCGGAGGCTGAGTATGAAGAAACCCTGGATAAAGCCAAAGCCCTGATTGAAGCTGTAACAGGAGAATAAGGCCAACCACAAAGGCGCGGAGAGATACTTAAAAAAACTTTAACCACAGAGGACCCACCCTCCTAAGGCGGGCAGGGATTATCACCAGATTAAAATTTAAAATTGACAGAAAAATTAGCTATTAAATCTTTTTCTGTGTAAATCTGGTGAAATCTTGTGGTTTATATTTTATCCTCAAGGTTCTCCTCTGTGAACTCTGTGGCTCTTAAGCCTCTGTGGTTTTGAGGTGGTGAAAACAATGAAAAAGTTGGTTTATCTTAACGGTAATTTAGTTCCCGAAAATAAGGCGAAGGTCTCTATCTTTGACCGGGGATTTCTTTACGGTGACGGGCTCTTCGAGACCATGCGGGCTTACGCCGGGAAAATCTTCCGGCTGGAAAGGCATCTCCAGA
>CAZUTJ010000253.1:0-1707 GCA_964622875.1 uncultured bacterium | reverse complement strand
AAGAAGAGAAAAAACACCTCCTCAGGGAGAGCCACCCAATCCGGCCAATCCTCCCCCCGGATGCGCTTTCCACCCCCGCTGTCCTGTTGCCGAGGTTATATGCCAGAAAGAAGAGCCGCCCTTAGAGGAAAAAGAGAATGGCCATCTGGCGGCCTGTCATCTGCGCTGATGGCTGCTGATTTTGCCCTGGACATATTTTCCCTATTCTGATAATATAAGCCTGGCTCCGATAACAAGAAAACTGCGTAACTACCCCCTCACCCTTCCCTCTCCCCCTACCCTGAAGAGCACAAGCAGGGGAGAGGATTAAGGTGAGGGGATGTTTATACCAGGAGGGTAGATTATGACAGTAAAAGAGATTTATGAATTAGCTATCAAAATAGGAATGAAAGCTGACCCCCGCGGCAAAAAGGAAGTCCACAGACAGCTTGAGAAAGAAAAGAAGCAGTATGAGAAATCAGGGAAGGAAGAAAAGGAAGAGTTTGATAAGGAAAGGTTAACTAACCCTTATCCCGATACCCGATTTCTAACCGGGAGTTTGAACAAGAAGGTTAGAAGAATCCTGGTGGGAATTGATATAGACCCGGCAGAGGTTCTTCTGGCCGACCGTCTGACAGGAAAAGGTAAGGATATAGATTTGCTTATCTCCCACCATCCTAGAGGGAAGGCCCTGGCTGCCCTGGACAAGGCTATGCATCTCCAGGAAGATTTGATGTGTAAGTATGGAGTTCCCATAAATGTGGCTGAAAGTCTCATGAGCAAAAGAATAGCTGAGGTTTCCCGAAGCGTATCCCCTCTTAATCACAACCGCGTTGTGGACACGGCCCGGCTTCTGGACTATTCTCTGGTTTGTATTCATACACCGGCCGACAATCTGGTTTATAATTTCGTAGATAACTTTATTAATAAGAAAAATCCGGAGACGGTAGGTGAGATAGTGGAACTTTTGAAATCCCTCCCTGAATACAAGGAAGCGACTCAGCTTAATGCCGGACCGCGTATCTTCGTGGGGGGCAAGGATAGAAGAGCGGGCAAGATAGTAGCTGCGGAGATGACCGGTGGCACCTCGGGGTCCAAAGAGCTCTACGAAAAGCTATCCCAGGCCGGCATCGGAACAATTATTGGGATGCATATGAAAGAGACTCACAAAGAAGAGGCGGAGAAACATCATATCAATGTGGTAATAGCCGGCCATATAGCCTCGGATTCCCTGGGAATGAATATCTTTCTGGACGAGTTGGAAAAGAAGGGAATTGATGTCATTTCCTGCTCAGGGTTAATTAGAATAAGCAGGATAAAAAAACAAAAAAACCTATAACCACAGATTACGCAGATGAGCACAAGATTAGAGCTTAAAATTGAAAAAATTAGATATTAATTCTTTATTCTGTGTAAATCTGGTGAAATCTTGTGGTTTATACTCTATGCTTTAAAGAAAGCTTAGACTAAAAGCCGTGTATAAAGAGAGAGTGGAAAAATTACGCTCCCAGTTTAATGAGGATAGATTAGATGCTGTTCTTATAGTCAAGGGAGAGAATAGACGCTACCTGAGCGGTTTTACCGGCTCAAGCGGCAACCTCTTAATTACGAAAGAGAGCCATTTTCTTCTTACCGATTCCCGCTATCATATCCAGGTAAAGAGAGAAGCCCCCGATTTCGAGCTCCTCGATATAACCTCAAATTTCCAGAAGCCTTTCTCCAAGATTA
>CAZUTJ010000252.1:0-1711 GCA_964622875.1 uncultured bacterium | reverse complement strand
CTTACCTCGGGCAGAGGAATATTAAAATAATAGACGGAGAAGTCGGTGCGGCTGTATTCACCGGGGGCTCCCGGGTCGATCTCCGTTCTCATTCCTTCTATAAGTTTAAGGGTTATTTGGCGCTGGGCGGGGTCAGGGATTACCTCCCCTCTCCGGGCAAAGATAGTTAGGGGGGGGTCTTCTTCCCGCAACTGCCAGATGTGTATCCCCTGGAGGAGATTCCCCTCTACCTTTTCCAGGAAGAATCTATACTCGGCAAAGTCTTTAATAAAAGCTCTCTCCCGAAAGAGAAGAGCCGGTTTTTTTCTTCCCAGCTCCTCAGAAAGAACTTCAAAACGATATTCGGCCCGAGGAATAACGGCGTTGTTTAAGTAGAGAGAAAGAAGGCTGAAAAAGAATCCTACCAGAAAAAGAGGCAGGAGAAGAGAGAAAACTTTTATCCCGCTAGCTTTAGCGGCTGTGATCTCATTATCCTGGGCTAATCTTCCCAGGCTGAACATGGTGGCTGTTAGGATGGCCATGGGGAGGGAGTAAGAGAGGGAAAAAAGGGGGATATAAGCAATCAGCCTCCAGGCCGCCCTTCCTCCCTTAGCCGCTATCTCCATAAGTTCCCGCATCTCTCCTAAAAGAAGAATGGAGGTAAAGACGATAATAGCCAGGAAAAACAGGGGCCAGAATTCTTTAAGAATATAAATCCTGAGTATCTTCACAATGGCTTCATTATATACCTCTCCCCCTCTCCTGGCAAGGAAATCTTGACCTCTCTTTCCGGATATGTTATAGTATGCTGACAGAAAGTAGAAATTTCTTTTGGACGCAAATGACCGCAGATAAAATCAAGATTTTAATAAAAAGTTTGGCTTATCTGCGTTATCTTGAGGTCTAGGAAAGCATAAACATCCGTCGATTAGCTTGATAAATCAAGCAACTACAGTTCGTCTTTGTAGTTGCCTCATTTATGAGGCTTTCCTGAGGGGTAGGATTTTCAATAATACTTAGATTTTCACTGTAAACTCCCGAACGAAGTGAGGCATATCTTAAGAGGAGGGGTAAAATTATGACTCAGCATTCAAGCCTGAAGGCTGGTGGTTCTCGAAGTGGGCAGCGGAGAAATGTCCTCAAGCGCCTGGAGAGAATTAAGCTCTTGAAGGATAAGGGCAAGTGGAAGGAAGAAAATAAAGTTTATGGTCTCCCTAAAGTGAAACCGGAAGGATAACTTAGGAGGCCTTTCTGGAGATGGGAATACCGGCCTCCCGGAGCATGGTCCTGGCCATCTCATCGGGGTAACCTTTGGCGATAACGACCCTTTGAATTCCGGCATTAATGATCATCTTAGCACAAACGCTGCAGGGCTGATGGGTGGCATAAAGCGCCCCCCCCCTTATACTAACTCCATACAAGGCGGCCTGGATAATAGCGTTTTGCTCTCCATGCAGCCCCCGACACAGCTCGTGCCGTTCCCCCCGGGGGATCTTCATCTTTATCCTCAGGCAGCCGGTCTCCTCACAGTGGACGAGTCCCGCCGGAGCACCGTTATATCCGCTAGAGATAATCCTTTTATCCTTGACGATAACCACGCCCACCTTTCTCCTCAGACAGGTGGAACGTGCGGAGATAAGCTCGGCCACTTTTAGAAAGTAATCATCCCAGGAGGGATGCTTCGTCTTAACCCTCCGCTTTTTCTTCATCCTTCCCTCCTCTTTAAACTAAA
>CAZUTJ010000251.1:0-1717 GCA_964622875.1 uncultured bacterium | reverse complement strand
TCTTCCCATATATATGTAAATTAACTCCCGGTATTGATAGAATCTGGCGGACTCCCATGAAATCCGGAAGACCATTATAGCCTTCTTCTCCCAGGATATTTACCATTGCCGCCGGGGTTAATAAATCAGTAGAGCCAAGCGGTAAACCGGCTATTGCCCGGATGTGTTGCTCAAACTGTGAAGTCCAACAGGCCTCAATAGTGTAATGTCCGGAGTTGTGCACCCGGGGGGCAATCTCATTTACTAAAATAGTCTCATCTTCAAGCAGGAACATCTCTACCCCTATGGCTCCCACCACTCCCAATCCTTCGGCCACTCCTTGAGCAATCTCGGCAGCTTTATTTTTAACCTCTTTGGACACTCTTGCCGGAACAATAGACATATAAAGTATATTATGGCGATGGATGTTTTCGGAGACCGGAAAGGTAGTTAGCTGGCCGCTTCTGCCCCGGGCGCAGATAACCGATATTTCTTTTATAAAGGGGGCAAATTTCTCGTAGATTAACTCTTGAGAAAAGAGGCTCTCTTTTATATTCTCAATATCCTCTTCCTTCTTTAAAACCACCTGACCTTTCCCGTCATAGCCGCCCCTGGCCGTCTTCATTACTGCCGGAAGACCCAAATCTTTGGAAACTTGCTCAAGCTCAGAGAAATTAGCCACCCCCTGAAAATGAACAGTCTTTACGCCTCTATCTTTTAAGAATCTCTTCTCTGTTATCCTGTTTTGAGTTATCGCTAAAACCCGGGAAGAAGGGAAAATGGGAATCCCTTCCTTCTCTAAGTAGGCCACGGTAGGGGCCGGAATATTCTCAAACTCGTAGGTTAAAACATCGGCCTTCTTAGCTAAATTCAAGGCCTGGATTTTGTCGCTAAATTCCGCTACAATCTGCTCATCGCACACCTGAGCACAGGGACAATTTGGGGTAGGGTCTAAGGTTATTACCTTATAGCCCATCTTTTTGGCCTCCTGGGCCAGCATTTTCCCCAACTGTCCCCCACCCAGAATACCAATAGTTGAAGGCGGGTATATCTTTTTATCTTTCATTTTAATGAGACCATAACTTACAGAAGTCCGCCTCAGGCGGACGATGTAAGTTATTTGGTCGAATTAATCCCGAAGCGTACGATGAAAATTTAGAATAAATTTTCGAGTGTTTACGCAAGGGATGTACCAAACCCCCGAAGAACCCCAGCCGCTTCTTTCATCGTCTCCAAATCGGAATCACTTCCCATAATTATTCCTACCAATACTTTTTCAGACATGGGAAAATCCTTTTTTCAAAGTAAAGTGTAAACCACAGGTGAACACGGATGAACACAGAAACAGAATTAAAAAGTCTTTTTGTTAGGGTTTAATCTGTGAAAATCTGTGCAATCTGTGGTTACAAGGTTTTCTTGAAGTTAACCTCAAGGACGGTTCTTCTAAACATCCCGAACAAGGGCTAGCGCCTCTTTGGGACAAACCTCCAGACAAAGCCCGCAATTCTTGCATCCCTCCGGGTTAATGATGACAATCTTCTCCTTTTGATTAAAGCTAATCATATTGGGTTCCGGGCAAACAAAGATACATAACTTACACCCTATACATTTTTCTTCCTCTACCTGAGCAGGCATATAGCTCCCTCCTTATCAATTACCTGAGTAATCTTTTCAAAATCCGAGTAATCATAGACAGAACGAGCTTCGTGACCGCCTGATTAAGCATCCTTAACTGAGG
>CAZUTJ010000250.1:0-1748 GCA_964622875.1 uncultured bacterium | reverse complement strand
TCCCTTATCCCCGATGAGCAGCGTATTCTGAAAATTAGCTCCCTTGCCCAATCCCTGGGCCTGAAGAACCCTGGCCTCTTCCTCCAGACAAAAGGTTCTGGCCCCGGCAATCTCTTTTTCAAAAACATCCGGGGTGATAGCGAAGGAAGCAAACTGAGTTCCAAGATAAGAATGAGCATAATCAAGGGTAAAAGATATCCCTAACTCCTTAGCCGGAAAAGCGACCAGCGAGCTTCCCTCTTCCGAGACATAGACAGGTTCAGTCAAACGGGCATATCTTTTATTTTCTTCCTGCGAGACAATCCCCCCCCGGGCCAATAAAGAAGTGAAGGGGAGGGCGCTTCCATCTATTTCCGGCACTTCATTAGCATTAACTTCAATAATCAGATTATCCAGACCCAGACCGGCTAAAGCAGCCAGGATGTGCTCCACCGTATGCACCTCTACCTCCCCATTCTTGAGGGTAGTACGGCGAGGAATATCGGCAGCCATGGAAATATCGGCTGCTATTCCCGGCTTCCCGGGGAGGTCAGTACGCACGAACCGGACCCCGCTATTAACCGGCGCCGGCTTAAAAGTAACCATGGTCTTGTTGCCGGTATGAAGGCCAACCCCGGCGTAATAAACCTCTTCTCTAATGGTCTTCTGGCAATCCATGGTCTCCCTTTCGTGAAAAAGCCCAATAAATTGGGCAACTACAAAGATGAACTGTAGTTGCTTGATTCATCAAGCGAGATAGTGCTCTGTAACATAAATTCCCGTCATTGCCCGGCTTGACCGGGCAATCCGGAATTCATAGTTACAGTCTGGATTCCCGCCTGCGCGGGAATGACAAACAAAATGTGTCGGAACTAATGTCACAAAGCACTAAAGAGTCAACATTTTCTGTTTTTACTCTGTCTGGGGCTCTGGGGCTTTATTAAGCAACTTTATAATCTCTTCGGTTATATCCAATCCTTCTAAGCTATAAATAACCTGTCTGGCATCAAGGATGAGGGTATAGCCTTTTTCTTTGGCAAACGATTCTACGACCTGGCGAACCTGGGCGAGCACCTCTCTCTGTTTTTCAAAAACCCTACCCCTCATCTCCGTATCATAGGCCCGAAACAACTGTTCCCACTCCTTCCTTCTTCTTTCAATTGTTCTAGTGCGCCTCTCCCTTTCTTCCTCTTTTAAGAGAGGTCCCTGCTCTCTTAATTCCGCTTCTAACTTACTTATTTCTTCTTGCATCTCCATCAACTCTCTCTGCTTGGCTTCTTGCTTTTTCCGCAAAGCTTCTTCCGCCTCCTTCGCCTTAGGATAGTGATCAATGACCCTTCCTAAGTCCACATAGCCAATCTTGAAGTGAGCCTCTTCCCGGGCTTCCGCCCGAGGAGCTAATCCCAGACCCAACAGACTAACCACCATAAAAAAAGCTACCACCGCTTTCATGTCTCTTCTCCTTATTTAACGGTTTGACAACCTGGTGCTTTGCAACATTAGGTTTGTATCGTTTGGTAGTGTAGCCCTTTATGGGCGTAGAGAACGGGGACAAGCCCCTACACTACCCCAACTGCACCTGACAGAAATTTGGGTTACAGAGCACTAGACTATCAGTTTGACAGTTTAACAATTTAGCAGTTTAGCCGTCCTTCAAAACCCCCATCCCATGGTGAAATGCATCCGGCCCTCTCCTCTATCCAGCGCCCAGCCATAGTCCAGGCGAATGGGGCCAATGGGAAGAGATAGGCGCAATCCCAGGCCTATAC
>CAZUTJ010000249.1:0-1755 GCA_964622875.1 uncultured bacterium | reverse complement strand
TTTAAAAAAGGGGGATTGAGGGGGATTTTTAATCTCATGACAGCGGTGTTCTACTAGAGTATTTACAAATAATCTGCGTAATCTGCCCTTTAATCTGTGTAATCATAAGCTGGAACGAGTTTCGTGACCGCCTAGAAGAAATTCTATCAGAGAAAACACCTCCTGTCAACCGTTTCTCCCGCTCCTCTGTCCCGGCAATTTAGATGCTGATTTAATTATCCAGTAATTTTTTTGGACGCAGATAAGCGCAGATTTTGGAGGGGCGAAGGGAATTTGATTGAGTATCGGTAAGAAAATTCCCCTTTAATAATAAAGGGGTGGCAGGCCGCAGGTCTGACGGGGTATTTTGAGGTCCCGGAATTTCAAAGTTGTAGGGGTTGGATAAATCCGACTCCTACAAACTCGCAGAAAAAGTCAGCCGCTGCAGGCGGCCTAATTTAATTCTATTCTTTATCCCTCCATCTTTTTATTATCCCCTTATCTCCCTTGCGGACACTTTTTTTTCGTAGTTACGAAAATAATTGCATTTGGAAGAGACCTGGGTTAAAATATGTGTAGGGGCAGAGTCCTGGTATCCTACGAAGAGAGAAACTCAACTGAGGAGAAGAGGTAAAGAATGAGCCGGATATTGCCCGTGGGGAAGCTTCCCCACGCGTTTTTAGAGAAACTTATCGATAGATATAGCCGTAAGAATGAAAGGGTGATAGTAGGACCTCAAATCGGAGAGGATGCTGCCGTTATTGATTTTGGGGAAAGATATTTAGTGGTCAAGACCGACCCGATAACTTTCGTCGTTGAGGAAATTGGATATTATGTCATTCAGATAAATGCTAACGATATCGCCACTATGGGAGCTCGGCCAAAATGGTTTTTAGCCACTTTACTTTTACCAGAGAAGAAGACAACGGAAGAATTGGTTGAAAACATCTTTTTTCAGGTTTCCGAGGCCTGCCGGGAACTGGATATTTCCCTCTGCGGAGGGCATGTGGAGATCACTTATGGTTTGGATCGGCCCCTCATCGTAGGCCAGATGTTAGGCGAGGTGGACAAAGATAAATTAATCCGCTCCTCGGGAGCGCGGGTGGGGGATGATATCCTCTTAACCAAAGGAATCGCCATTGAAGGAACTTCTGTCATTGCCCGGGAGAGAGGTGAAGAGTTGGAAGGAAGGTTCGGAAAGGAATTTCTTCAGCGAGCCCGTAACTATCTCCACCAGCCGGGAATAAGTGTGGTTAAAGAGGCTCTCCTGGCCGTGGAAGCGGGGGAAGTCCACGCTATGCACGATCCTACCGAAGGCGGTTTAGCTACCGGACTTTATGAGCTGAGCCAAGCCTCTAAGAAGGGAATGATAATTGACGAGGACAAGATTCCGGTTCTGCCCGAGTGCCGGAAACTTTGTGAGAGATGGGGACTTAATCCCCTGGGCCTGATGGCCTCCGGGGCCTTAATCATCGTTCTTCCGCCCGAGGATTCAGAAAGGTTGCTCGCCCTTTATCACCGGGCCGGAATTGAGGGCACCATTATCGGAAAGATGGTTGAGGAGGGGGCCGGACTTTCCCTGGGAAGAGGAAAGTTCCCCTATTTTGAGAGGGATGAGATAACGAAGATTTTTTTTAATCAAGTCACAAAGTGACAGAGGCGCAAAGGCGCAAAGGCGCAATAAAGTGTCAGAGTATCAGAGTGTCAAAGTACCAAAGTAAGAACAAAAAAATGTTGATAGATTGAATCTTTGACTCTTTGACACTTCTTTTCTTG
>CAZUTJ010000248.1:0-1759 GCA_964622875.1 uncultured bacterium | reverse complement strand
TAGCTTATGGTCTTATTGTCGTATTGGCAGTTAGTTTAGGTATTGCAATCTACACAGAGCATCGTCCAGAAGTTCCACTGGGGGAGGTAGTTCGGCCAGGATTGGAGAGAGCAGAGGAGATTATTGAGGAAGATGAGAAAATAAGAGTCCTGCCAGAAGAGGCAATTTGCCCGGACAAAGAAAAAAGAGTGGATAGATTAATTCAGGAGCTGAGGGATGAAGACCCAGATGTCCGAAGGAGGGCGGCAAGAGCATTGGGGTGGATAAAAAACCTTCGTGCGGTTACCCCCTTGGTTGCCGTTCTGAGGGATGAAGACCGGTGGGTCCGAAGGCGTGCAGCAAAAGTGCTGGGAGAAATAGGAGACCCCCGGGCAGTTGAGCCTTTGATTGCTGCCTTAAGGGATGAAAAAAGTTCGTGGGTCCATGTAGTACGGGCGCTGGAGAGAATAACAGGAAAGGCCTTTGGCAGAGACCCGGTAAAATGGCAGGAGTGGTGGGAGGAAAATAAAGAGGCTTTTTTGAAAGAAAGATGAGCCTTTCATTTACCCTTAAACCTTGAACCTTTGCCGAGCGTAGCGAGGCATATCTTAAAAAGGCAGGGGTGGTTCAATCCCGGAAGTTTTAAGGGCCTTCCAGACTTGCACCCGTAGGTGCAAGTCTGGGTAAGGAGATAGATTGAAGATGACGCTGGAACGAAGGGTGAAGTTGGCGGTTGCCTTTCTGGTGATAATTGTTTCCGGGGGGACGGCCGGCTATATGAACATAGAGGGATGGACATTTCTGGAATCTCTCTATATGACCGTAATAACTATATCCACGGTGGGGTTCAAAGAGGTAGGAGAGCTTTCTCCGTTGGGGAGAGTTTTTACTCTGGTCCTCATAGTTTTCAGCATCTCTATGCTTGCCTACTGTGTGACCGTTATCTCCAGCTTCATCATGGAGGGGCATTTCCGGGAAATAGGGAGGAAGAGAAAGATGGAAGCAAAAATTGGGAAGGCGAAGAATCACTATATTATCTGCGGAGAAGGAAAGGTCGCCGAACAGATTGTGGAAGAATTCCAGGCAATTGGAGCTCCCTTTGTCATAATAACCAGAGATTTTGAGACCTTCGGGAAAGACCTGGAGCCGACCTCGGCCAGGGGAGCGGCTAATTTATTATACACAGAAGGTGAGCCTACCAAAGATGAGGTATTGAAGGAAGCCGGGATAGAACAGGCCAAAGGGCTCTTAACCTGCCTTGATTCCGACACTGATAACCTCTTTGTGACTCTCTCAGCCCGCTCGCTTAATCCGCAGCTAAAAATTGTGGCTCAGGCAAAAGAGGAGATATCTCAGGGAAAGATGCTCAAGGCGGGGGCAAATAATGTCATCTCTCCCTATGTCATTGGAGGAAGGAGGATGGCTTCGGTTATCCTCAGACCAACTGTGGTTTCTTTTTTAGATATCATGATGAGGGGGGGGAAAGATGTTACCTTGAGATTAGAAGAGATAATAATTCCTTCCCTGTCGCCGTTAGAGGGAAAGAGTATCAGTGAAGCCGAAATTCGCCGACAAACAGGAACGCTGGTAGTGGCCATAAAAGATGAAAAAACCGGAAAGGTAGTTCACAATCCTCCTCCTTCCTCAATCCTCAAAGAAAAAGATGTTGTCCTGGTTTTAGGCGAGGAAGAGGGGATTGATAAACTGCGCCACCTTTGTAAGTGTCCTGACGGTAAATACGGAGGATAGGGGTAAGGTTTAAATTTAAGGTTTAAGAAAA
>CAZUTJ010000247.1:0-1759 GCA_964622875.1 uncultured bacterium | reverse complement strand
AATATAGTCAAACCATCCGGTCATTGCGAGGCGTCTTTTGCCGAAGCAATCTCTGGCGCCAGAGGGGATTGCTTCGTCGTTTCACTCCTCGCAATGACCGGCTTATATGTAATATATTTACGAAACGCAATACTAGCTAACAGGGCCGGCAGGTTTGCCCCTACATGTGTCCCCTGCCTGTGCCTGCCTATCGGCAGACAGGGCAACAGGTCCGGGATTTATGTTTTCATTCCCCTTTAACAAAGGGGTGGCAGACCGCAGGTCTGACGGGGTATTTGGAATAGTCCTGTTCTCTTAATGTGCTTGGTGTCTTAGTGGCTAAGTAATTATTTTAACCTACCAATCAGGACTTGAAACAATGATCTTCATCCTAACTTTTCCTTGAGCTTCTCGGCCACCTCCGGGGGAACAAATTTGTCCATCCTGGCTCCTAACTTAGTGGCTTCCTTGATAATCCGGGAACTAAAATAAGCATAGGACTCGTTGGTCATCATAAAGACAGTTTCAATATCCGGAGCTAAGCTTCGGCTGGTGAGGGCCATCTGAAACTCGAACTCAAAGTCGGAGATGACCCTTAACCCTCTGATGATTACCCTGGCTCCGCGCTCCTTCACATAATCAACCAGGAGGCCGCCGAAATTATCCACCTCTACCCCGGGCACAGCCCGGGTAGCCTTCCTTAACATTTCCACTCTTTCCTCGACGGAAAAGAGAGGTTTCTTATCCCGGCTGTGAGCTACCGCCACGATAAACCTATCAAAAAGAGGCGACCCCCTTTTAATTAAGTCAATATGACCATAGGTTGCCGGGTCAAAGGTCCCCGGATAGACAGCAATTCTATTCATCTTTCATACCCCTTTTAAATCCAAAATCCAAATGTCAAAATCCAAATAAATCAGTAAAATCCCAATGCATCAAAATTTTAGTTATCTGTCATTTGAGCTTTGACATTTGTCATTCATTTGACATTTGGATTTTGTCATTTGTCATTTATCTGTCACTACTTTATAAAAAGAAAGTGAGGTATCTCCATATCTCTCATCTCTGACTAACTTAAGCCTCCCTACCTCTTTCGGCATAATCCTTTTCCGATAATGTTCTACTATTACTATCCCCTCTTCTTCTACCAGGTGGCTGGCGGTTAAGTTCTCCAGGGTCTTTTCCGCCAAATCGCTCCCGTAAGGGGGATCTATGAAGACCAGATCAAACTCTCTCTCTCGTTGGGCAAGCCGTCTCATTGCCGGACCTACTTCCTCTTGATAAACCTCGGCCCGATTATGGAAATCCAAACGAGCCAGATTTTTCCTGATAATTCCGGCGCAGGCAGCCCTCTTATCCACAAAAACGGCCCTTTTCGCTCCTCTGCTTAAGGACTCTATCCCCAAACTTCCCACCCCGGCAAACAAATCCAGCACCTCGGCCCCGGCTATCTTCTCTCTTAATATATTAAAAAGCGCTTCTTTAACCCTATCCGCGGTGGGCCGGATAGTTTTTCCCTTTAAGACACTTAATTTTCTTCCTTTAGCTTCTCCCCCGATTACCCTCAACATCACCGTCCGCCACTATAACAAAGTTCAAAAATAAAGTCAAGAAAACTCTAACCACGTTTTTTCGCAGATAAACGCAGATTTTTAAGATTAAAAAATTAAAAAAACTTTAACCACAGAGGACACAGATGAGCACCAGATTAAATTTTAAGAATTAAAAGAAAACAAAAGATTAAGTTTTAATTCTTATCTGTGCAAATCTGGTGAAATCT
>CAZUTJ010000246.1:0-1783 GCA_964622875.1 uncultured bacterium | reverse complement strand
TTTTCAAGGCCGGGATGATGTCCCGCACCGTCTTCTCGTCAATTATTGTCTCCAGAGCCCACCAGTTTTCCTCGCTCAGCTTGGAGATAGTCGGGGTGCGCATCGCCGGCAGGATGGAGATGACTTTTTTTAGCTTTTCCTGGGGGATATTCATCTTTAACCCTACCTTTTCTTCAGCCCTCAAGGCTCCTTCGAGGAGAAGGGCTATGTTGTCTATCTTCCTCTTCTTCCATTTATCCCGGTAGGCCTGGCTATTAGCAATGAGTTTGGTAGTTGAGGTGAGGATGGTAGCGATAATGCGCAGATTATTGGCCCGTAGCGATTCCCCGGTCTCGGTCAATTCCACGATAGCATCGACCAACTGCGGGGGTTTTACTTCCGTGGCTCCCCAGGAAAACTCTACCTCGGCCTTAACCTTATTTTTTCTAAGATAGGACCTGGTTACATTTACCAGCTCCGTAGCAATCCTTTTCCCCTGAAGACCCTGAACGCTTTTGATGGGAGAGTCTTGAGGAACAGCCACCACCCATCTCACCGGTCGTAAGCCCTGTTTGGCATAGACGAGGTCAGCTACTTCCACCACCCGGGACTTATTTTCCTTAATCCAGTCTTTTCCCGTCAGCCCTACATCAAGCACTCCTTCTTCAACATAACGGGACATTTCCTGAGCTCTGATTAAGATAACTTCTAACTCCTCATCGTCAACTGCCGGAAAATAAGACCTCTGACTACGAGAAATATTAAATCCGGCCTTCTTGAACATCTGGAGAGTAGCTGTCTCTAAACTCCCCTTGGGCAATCCGATTCTTAATTTCAACTCTTTCTCCTTTACTTGCCGTCCAGGAAAGTATAAACCGCAGGTGAACACGGATGAGCACAGAAACAAAATTAAAAAGAGATAAAAAGTCTTTTTGTTAAAGCTTTATCTGTGTTTATCTGTGGTTGCGAAACTTTCTTAAATTATATCACGTTCATGGCTCTCTCGTCAACCTCTACCCACCTCTTGCCTCTCCACCCTGACCAGATAGCTCTTCGACAAGAAAAAGGGGACAGGCTACTTTTTCCTCTCGTAAGTAAATCTGCTAAAAAGTAGTCTGTCCCCTTTTTCTTCACAGAAAAGTTCGTGTGGACTGCCGACCCATCCCAGAGCCGATATGTAAACATTGGTATCAAGAACTATTTTCGGGCCCACTTTATCGCTTCCCCAACTTCTTTCCTGGGGATGCCTTTCCCCTTTAGTTTCCGCCGGATGTTTGCAGATAGGCCCTTGAAATCTTCGCGCAGAGACAGATCTCTTACCCGCTTGAAGATAACAAAATCTTTTCCCCCATAGGCAACAAAATCTTCCGAAGGAGTAATTCTCATCCCTTCTCTAATCTCCTCAGGAATAGGAAACTGCCCTTTCTTGTTTACCTTAACAAGGGTTACACTTCCCATTTTTCTTCACCTCCACTTTAACTATACTATATTCTCCCCACCCCTGTCAATAAAAACGGCAGGCTCGATTTCTCCCTGCCAGCCTGCCTAGCGCTTTTAACCTTCAACTTGCACCCCGTAGGTGCAAGTTTTTCTCCTAGCCCCTCATCCAGAAATGCTTATCGAGCAATTATTAGGCTTCTTCGTTCCATGATTCCCGTTCCCATTCAGCAATTGAACTATTGCCGATATGCTCTCTAATCTTACATATCACACTTTCGTATTCTTCTATGGTTCTTAACTTGAAGTCCAGGAATTTCAAAGTTGTAGAGGCTTAATAAATGCAAGGGTTCAGTAAACCCCATGT
>CAZUTJ010000245.1:0-1785 GCA_964622875.1 uncultured bacterium | reverse complement strand
CTATCACCTTCGATGGCGAGTTCGTGGTCCGGGACGTGAAGGTAATTGACGGCAAAAAAGGGCTCTTCGTAGCTATGCCCAGCCGAAAGCTGCGAGAAAGTTGTCCGGAATGCCGGTTCGGCAACGAGATCAGGAGCCGGTTTTGCGGCCAATGCGGGCAGCGCCTGGAAGACGCCCCCCGGCCGCCCGAGGGAAAAGGGGAAATGATAAGTGAGCACCGAGATCTGGCTCATCCGATCACCTCCCAGGCCCGGAAGTATATCCAGGAGAAGGTCTTAGAGGCTTACGAGGCAGAAAAAGCCAAAGTAGCGCCTCGCTAACCTACTAATAGCGCCACCCGGAAATTTTCAACCCGTTGAAAGAAAAATGAAAAGGTTGTAACCACGAAGAACACGAAGCTCACGAAAAAGAAATAAAAGAGATTTCAAGAAAGCCCAATAAATTGGGCAACTACAAAGACAAACTGTAGTTGCTTGATTTATCAAGCTAACCAATAGATATTTATAATTTCCTATGCGGTTAAAAAGACTTCGTGCCCTTCGTGAGCTTCGTGGTTACAAAAGCATATTTATAGGGGGAGATAATTATGTTTGAGGAATTGAGGCAGGAATTGGGTGTTATCGGGAAGAAGCTTCTGGAAATGAGAGGCTACCTTTGACCTTGATCGAAAGGAAGCAGAGATAAAAGAGCTTCAGCAGAGGATGGAGGAGCCTCACTTCTGGAATGACCATAAAGAGGCCCAGGAAATTATCAATCGGGTTCACAGCCTCAAATCCGAAGTAACTCTCTGGCAAGACCTGAAAAAGGAGGAGGAGGAACTTTCCCAGTTACTTCAGCTGGCTGATGAGGAAAAAGAAGAAAGTCTTTTAGCGGATATCAGAGAGGGCAAAAAGAATTTAAACAAAGGTTTGGAAGAGTTAGAACTTAAGAGCCTCCTGAGGGACAAATACGACTGCTGTCCCGCTATTCTTACCCTGCATGCGGGAGCGGGCGGGACCGAGTCCTGCGACTGGACCAATATGCTCCTGCGTCTCTATCTGAGATGGGGAGAAAAGAAAGGATACGAGAGCCGCATCCTCGACCTGCTTCCGGGGGAGGAAGCCGGGGTAAAAAGAGCAACCGTCCTGGTGAAAGGCGAACAGGCCTACGGGTTCCTTAAAGCCGAGAGGGGAGTGCATCGCCTGGTGCGCATCTCCCCTTTCGACGCTAATCGTCGCCGCCATACCTCTTTTGCCTCAGTAGAGGTCATTCCCGAGGTGGAGGAGGACATAAAGGTAGAACTCAAAGGGGCCGATTTGAGGATAGACACCTATCGGGCCAGCGGAGCCGGGGGACAGCATGTGAATGTTACTGATTCGGCCGTCCGCATTACCCATCTTCCCACGGGAATTGTAGCTCAGTGTCAAAACGAAAGGTCCCAGTACCAGAATAAGACTGTAGCCTTGAAGGTCCTTCGGGCCCGCCTCAGCGAGCATTACCGCCGCCAGCAGGAGGAGGAAATAAACCGAAAGAAGGGAAAGATAAAGGATATCACCTGGGGAAGCCAGATCCGTTCCTATGTCTTTCATCCCTATTCTCTGGTCAAAGACCATCGCACTAATTTAGAAATAGGTAATGTTCGGGCGGTCATGGAGGGAGAGATTAACCCCTTCATTGAGGCCTATTTGAAACAGAGGATAGAGGATAGATGACAGAGAAAGCCTGCAAATACCGGATAAATCCGGTAAATCCAAATGTCAAATTCCAAAATCCAAATAAATCTTTTAAATCCAAATTCCAAATGAA
>CAZUTJ010000244.1:0-1788 GCA_964622875.1 uncultured bacterium | reverse complement strand
TCAGGATAAGAAAAAAGCGCTCCAGGAAGCAGAAAACATCCTGGAGCAGATTAAAAAGTGTGATTTTCCCGGCGACGACTGGGAGAATTTTAAGGCTATTGTTCCCTTTAATAATCTACACCGGAGAATCTTTAAGCTCCACGCTAAGATTCTTTCCAACCAGGGTTTTCCTCCCCTCTCTATCTGGCATCAGCACCGCTATGCCCCTTTAAGCCTTTTTGAAGAACCCACCGGCGCCCTTCCTTATCTAAAAGTAACCACGATGCTTAATGAACATCGTTCTGAAGTATTTAATCTTACCAATGCCTCACCGGAAGAGATGAAAGTTAGCTTTCAAATCAGGGGATTGCCGGGAGGGATAAATCCTGAATATATTCAAGTTTATCAAGTAGAATATGTAGATACCCGGGAAGGAAAAGTTGTGGCCTCGGCTTTAACAGAGCTAAAAAAGGAAGATAATTTCTATATCACCGTAGTTCCTTCGGGAATGACCCGGCAAATCTGGCTTTGTTTTCATCCGGAAGAGGTAAAACCAGGGGATTATCAAGGGAGCATTTTTGTTAAAAGCGGGACATTAACCAAGGAAATCCCTCTTCATTTCTCCTTAGCCCCTATCTTTTTTCCGGAAAGGCCGGCTCTCTCCTTTGGCCTTTGGGACTATGTCAATACCTATCATTATGAGATAACCCCGCAAAATAGAGAAGCCGCCATAAAAGACATGAAGGCTCACTTCGTAGATACTCCCTGGGCTGCTTCTCCTACCATCCCCTGGCCCAAAGCCGAAGATTTTGATGCCCAGGGCAATCTTATCGGAGAGCTTGATTTTTCTAAGTTTGACGCCTGGGTAAAGATGTGGCCGAAGGCCCGTTACTATATGCTCTTTGCCTTTGTTCATCCCCCCAGTACTTTTGTGGGCCAAGAAAGGGGCAGTGAAATCTTTAATAAGATGGTAAGCCAATGGGCCGCGGCCTGGGCTAAGCATAACAGGGAGATAGGTTTACAGCCTGGTCAGGTTGGAATTCTTATACTAGACGAACCTCGCAATGAAGAGCAGTTTAAGACTATCTTAGACTGGTCCAGGGCGATTAGGAAGGGGACTTCAGAAATTTTAATATTTAATACTCCCCTTGCTGCCAGACCCTGGGAAATCAAGTATGCTCAAGAAGCACTTGAATATTCAGACATTATCTGTCCTATCCTCGGAGGATTCTTAAAAGGAGGCCAGGAAGCAAAGGATTTTTATTATAAGCTTCAACAAAAAGGTGCAACTCTCTGGTTTTATAGCTGTGCTGGTCCCACCCGCCACCTTGACCCCCAGAGTTATTTTCAACTCCAGGCCTGGTACTGTTTTCTTTATGGTGCCACTGGCTCTCACTTCTGGTCTTATGGAGATAGTGGCGGCACCAGCAGCTGGAACGAATATCCAGGTATAGGAGAGAAATCATTTACCCCTGTCTATCTTGCTCCGGATAGCGTTACTACTTCCAAGCATTGGAAAGCAACCCGGGAAGGGATACAGGACTATCAGTATCTGAGGATGCTTGAAAATAAGGTGGCAGAGTTAAAGAAGCAAGGTCAAGCAAATCCCCTTCTCACTGAAGCCAGCCATCTCCTGGAAACTTTACCCCGGGAGGTAGTGGATAAGATGGGAAAGCCAGTAAGATGGTCTGAGAAGAAGAACTACCGTTCTTTCCTTGATGAGGTCAGGATAAGTATATTGAGATTGCTGATAGAGCTTAATGTGGAAGAGGCTAAATGTAATTGACAATAAGCGAGCTAAAATAAAAA
>CAZUTJ010000243.1:0-1859 GCA_964622875.1 uncultured bacterium | reverse complement strand
GGTTTGGCTCAAAAATAGACAATCGCCATTTTACAAGAGAGATATATTATTCTGTAAAAGAAATAATCTCACCAAAGAACTTAACTTTAAATAATGGATTAAAAATCAGGTTACTGGGGGTGAAAGAGAATCTAGAAAAGAATGGAGAGGCAACCCGATTCTTAAGAGAAAAAACTCGTGGTCAAAAGGTATTTTTGAAATTTGATACAACAAAATATGATAAGAAAAGCAACTTGCTTTGTTACCTTTATCTGCAGAATAAAACTTTTTTAAATGCCCATTTGATAAAAAATGGGTTGGCTAATGTGGAGATAGCTTTTGATTACAAATACAAATCAAAATTTTTAAGTTTACAAGAACAGATACTTCATGGAGATATAAGATGAAAATAAAAATTAGCATTAAAGAAATCCGAAGATATTTGGATATAGAAACTCCTGAGTTTTCCAAGTATGTGGCACCCATAGTCAATTTAGCAAATCAATATGCGCAAGGAACATGACCAAAAGTGGTCGGTCAGATGAGTGACCTTATTCAGGAATTCACTGGGAAAACTTTATCTGAATGGGAAAAATGGTATTTGGAACAAAAACCTGACGCAATCAGAAATGCAACAGAAAAGATACTGCAAATGTTGAAAAATTTAAAGAATACAATAGATAAAATTGACAAAACGATGGTGGAGCAGTGGGTAAAGGATTTGGTGATTGTGAAAACCTTTATAGGTTTAAGGTTCCAAGAGGCGATATTAAAGAAAGGCGCCGAGATAAAAGGAACGAATTGCCGTTTATCCGAGCCTGATGAAGAATCAAAGGGAATTGATGGTTATGTCGGAGAAATTCCCGTATCTATAAAACCGTACACCTACGAAGTGAAGGCATCATTGCCAGAGCATATAGATATCAACAAAAACCTGCGCTCACGAGGTGCAAGTTTCTTTCACCAATGATACAAATTGGGGTTATTGGGTCAGGAGATTGTTCTTCGGAAGTGGCTAAGGTTGCCGAGGAGGTGGGAGAGAGAATTGCCCGCGCCGGAGCGGTTCTTGTCTGCGGCGGTTTGGGAGGAGTGATGGGGGCGGCAGCCCGAGGAGCAAAGAAGGGCGGTGGCCAGACCATAGGGATCCTTCCCGGATTTACCCGGAAGGAAGCTAATAAGTACATAGATTTTTTTATTATCACCGGGTTAAGTGAGGCCCGCAATGTGATCGTGGTCCGCTCCTCGGATGCCCTGATCGCCGTGGAAGGCGGATTTGGAACTCTCTCTGAAATAGCCATAGCCTTGCAGGTTGGCATTCCGGTGATGGGGATAGGTACCTGGGAACTAAGAAAAGAAGGCCGGGAGATAGAGAAAATAAAGAGAGTTCAAACACCTAAGGAGGCCGTGAAAAAAGCTTTAGAAGCGGCTCGGGGGAGGTGTGGGGATGGAAGATAAGAATCCGGAGGAAAAGGAAAAAGAAAAGAGAGGAGAAGAGGAAGGGCCTTTAGTCGTTCCCGAAGGAAAGGGAATCGCTCTTCAAAGAGGAACAACTTGCCTTAACTGTGGAGTGGTCTTCGCCCGGGGAAAGGTATTCTGCCCCCAGTGTGGTTTGCAGGCCGGCGATGCCAAGTTCCTCCCCTCCGATACCTTTATCTCTCCGGTGGAGCAGGTAGTCCGGGGAGTGGGAATTCTTCCCTTAATTAGTCTTCTCCTGGGTATCCTGGGGCCATTTTTTCTGGGTATCGGCTGGATATTAGCTATCATCTGCGGACTGCTCTCCCTTTCCGCTATCAGGAAGAGGGGAGGATTGGCTCGGGATAGAAAAATGGCCCTGGGAGGGATTGCCTTAGGTTTCGCCTGGCCGTTAGTGCTTGGTTCAG
>CAZUTJ010000242.1:0-1884 GCA_964622875.1 uncultured bacterium | reverse complement strand
TCAGGATAAGATAAGGGGGATTCCACCAGCCATAAAAGAAGTAACTGCTCACTAACAGCCAGGGGAGCCAGAACCGGGTCTTCCTTAAAGGAAGATAGACCAAATAGACGATGGCGAAAAAGATCAAAAAAGGCCAGGTATGAAATAACATTTTTACTCCTCCTGAAGAGCCCGGATATGCGCCTCTACCGACTTAGCTAAGCCAGGGAGGTCATATCCTCCTTCCAGGACCGAGACCAGCCGCCCCCGGCTAGCACTTCTTTCGGCTATCTCTTTGACAATACGGGTCATTTCTGCAAAACCTTCCCGGGTAACCTGCGCTCCCCCCAGCGGATCATCTTTATGAGCATCAAACCCAGCAGATATTATCACAAAATCCGGATTAAAGTCAAGCGCCCGGGGTTTTAGTATCTCCCTGAGGGCGGCTACAAACTCTTTATCCCCACTGCCGGGGGGAAGGGGGACATTGATGGTGTAGCCTTTGCCTTTACCTTTTCCGATTTCCTCCCGGGCTCCCGTGCCGGGAAAGAGGGGAGACTGATGGACGGAAAAGAAAAGCACCGTCGGGTCTTCATAGAAGATAGCCTGAGTGCCATCGCCATGATGCACATCCCAATCTACAATAAGTACCCGAGAAAGCCCATGCTTCTTTTGCACATATCTAGCCCCAATAGCTACATTGTTAAATATACAGAAGCCGCTGGCCCGATCCCGGAAGGCATGATGACCGGGGGGCGAATAGCAGCAAAGGCATTACCAACCTTACCCGCCATTACCGCATCTATAGCTTGAAGCACCCCTCCCGCGGCCAGGCGGGCCACCTCAAAAGAGTAAGCGCAGATAGGAACATCCCGGGAATGGATAAACCTTTTCCCGCGGCGGTAGGCCTCCTTCACATACTGAATATATTCAGGAGTATGGACTTTAGCTATCCACTTTAGGGGAGCAGGCAAAGGCTCAATGAGGAGGAGTTGACCAAGCAAGCCTCTCTTCTCCAGATGCCTTACTATTAACTTTAATCTGGCCGGGCTTTCCGGGTGCCCTTTACCCGGGTTATGTTGGAGATAAAATTCATCCCAGACAAAACCGGTCTTCCTGGGAGAGATTGCTCTTTTAGCTAATGCTTCTGTAATGGCAGCCAGCCAGTTATCAGCCATGGCCTGATTGCCTCGGGCACCGGGATGGATACCATCAATTAGCCACTCCGGGTGTCTCTCAAAGAGGCTAAAATTATCAACTAAAATGAGATCAAGTCGGGCCGCAATTTCCCGAATGGCCGGATTGACCTCTTCTACTACTCTTTTAGCCGAGCTTTCGGTAAAGACAAATGGTTGGGGGATGACGGGAAGAATGGTGGAGATTAAAATTAAAGGAGGGGATTCCCGGTAAAGATCTTCCCTGATTAAGCGGACAATACTCTCCATATTTTCTATAAACTGAGAGGTCTCGGTCCGGAGAAAGTCTGTTCTGACATCGTTGGTTCCTAATTTTAGCAGCACCAGGTCCGGCCTGATTGCCCTAAAAAGGCCGAAGGATTTCAAAAACCTTAAATAATGGCCGGAAGTGTAACCACCCATCCCGGCATTTAATACTTGAGCCGGAATACCGGCCTTATCCAGATTAGCTTGAAGCCGGGCGGGATAATTGCCAACAGTGATGCTATCTCCCAGGCAGAGAATTACCAGTTCTTTCCGGGCGACTTTTTCCTCGTTGTCAGAATTAATAGACACCAGGTTCTGGGAATTAGCTAGACCGGAAAGTAATAAAATTGCTACTATGATGCTGCCGATAAATTTCTTAGGCATTTTGGTTAATCCTCCTTGCTTCAATGATCTTATTTACCATTTTACCCCCCCCATTTTGTCAAGTATTTTTTTCATTTTT
>CAZUTJ010000241.1:0-1894 GCA_964622875.1 uncultured bacterium | reverse complement strand
GAGTAGAAATAAGAATGAGGATAATAAATCTATTCTGGAGATTCGTCCAGAGAATTGCGGCCAGGAAGATGCCGGCCAGGATAAGTACCCCTCCCATCGTCGGGGTTCCCTCCTTCTTCTGATGGAGGTTATTAAGTTCCGGACAGGCCTCCTTGCCCACTCTCTCTTTCACTTTAAACTGGCCTAATCTTTTTATCACCAGAGGGCCCAAAAAAATGCTGAAAAGAAGAGCCGTAACCGCAGCCATAGCGGCCCGAAAAGTAATAGAGCGAAAGCCCTCAAAGAAAAAAAATATCTCCCGCAGTTCAGGATAGAGATGATAAAACATTAACTACCTCCTCCATCTGCATGCCCCGGGAACCCTTAACGAGGATAGTATCATTCTCCCTTACTATCTTCACCAGCCTCTCACCGGCCTCCCGACTATTCCCGAGCTTGAATACTTCTCCCTTCAAGCCTCTCTGCTTCGCTTCCTCAGCCAGAAATCGGGAAAGACGGCCTACGGTAATGAGGATATCAGGGGAACAAGAGGCCACCGGTTTCCCCACTTCCCGGTGCGCCTCTTCACCCCATTCCCCCAATTCCAACATATCCCCCAAAACAGCTACCTTCCTTCCTCTTACCCGAAGATGATTTAATAATCTCAGGGCCATCTTCATAGATTCCGGGTTAGCATTATAGCTGTCATTAATAACCCTTATTTTTGAAGATGATCCTCTCAAATTCAAAGAAATAACCTCCATCCGCCCGGACGAAGGCTGAAAACTTTCCAGGCCCTTCTTAATAAGAGTTAAATCCCGGGTCAAAACTACCGAGATAGCGGTTGCGGCTAAAGCATTGTAGATGTTAGCATATCCGGGGATAGGGAGCTCAATCTCTATCCTCTCTTCCCTTCCCCCTGAAACAGACAAAGCAAACCTGGTCCTTCCATCAGCAAGCTCTTCAATCCGGTGAGCCTGAAAATCAGCTTTCTCTTCTATCCCAAAACTAATCACTCTTCCTTTAACCCGTGGCTGGTGAGCCCACACCCGAGGGTCATCCCGATTCAGTATGAATGTCTCCTCCTCCCCCAAAACTCCTATAAGCTCGGCCTCGGCCTCGGCCATCTCCTCCGGGTCTTTAAAAAACTCCAGGTGAGCTGATCCTATATTAGTAAGCACTCCCACCTGAGGCTTGATTAATCGGGCCAGAGGCGCAATCTCGCCGCAACCGCTCATCCCCACCTCTAAAACAGCCGTCTGATGAGAGGCGGAAAGGCGAAGTAGAGTTAACGGAACCCCAATCTGATTATTAAAACTACCCTCTGCCTTCAAAACATTTAATTTCCGGCCCAATATAGCCGCGGCCATATCTTTAGTGGTTGTTTTGCCGTTCGTCCCGGTTACCACGATGAAGGGGATATTAAACTTTTTCCGATAATACCCGGCTAGATCCTGAAGAGCCTTCAGGGTATCAGTCACCTGGATAACCACCCCCGGCCGGCAACTCCTAACCGGCAACTCAGGGCTATAAAAATTTCCTTTTTTGGAGTTGCCGGAGCTTGATTTACTTGCACCCGGAAGAGTAAAAGGCCCATCAATCATCCGTAATGGCCGAGCTTGCTTGTGCCCGCCTGTGCCCTTTAGGGTATAAAGGTGCTCGGCAAATTTATTACTAGAAATGATGACTCCCCCGGCCCCTTTCTCCAGGGCCTCTTCTACAAAATCGTGCCCGTCATACTTTTCCCCCTTCAAAGCTAAAAAAAGCTCTCCTCCCCGAAGAGTGCGGGAATCAGTAGAGATGCCGAGAACCGGCGATTGCCTGACGCCCCCAAGCAACCGGCCCCGGACAACCTCCAAAATCTCTTCAACTATCATTTTTTCCATAATAACCTTAAATCAGGCGCAAATATTCA
>CAZUTJ010000240.1:0-1896 GCA_964622875.1 uncultured bacterium | reverse complement strand
AAGTTTCCAATTTCTAATTTCTATTTTCTGATTTCAACGTTCCGTGAACGGCTACAAAAAAGATTCCCCGACCGATAATCAATCGGGGGAGGAAAGCATAAACCAATCCTAAAAGGAAAGAGGTAACTCCAATGGCCTGAACCAGCCGGAAGAATAGCTCGCGAAAATTCTTGATGATTTTAAAATCATAAAGGTCATTGTAATAAAGACATATTTGGCTGACTCCGGTAACCAGAGCAATTTTCAGGAAAACATGGGGAATCATCAACATCTGTTCCCAGACACCCTGAAGCCGGAGATAAGTCGCCAGAGTGATGGAAGCAAAAATCAGGACCGTTTCCGTAAGGAAAAGAACGGGCTTCCTGAGAGGATAATACTGGTTAAAAGCTGACATCGCTCTTCACCTTATCACAAGTTTATGTCACCCCCCTCCTGAGTCACCCGCTCGCTAAGATATTCGGGGAGAAGGGGCACAATTTGTCTTCCGAACAAGTTTCTTCAAATGCCTGCTTTTACCTGAACTTTTCTTATCAGTTCCCAGGCCTTGTCCAAATCGCGTTTGATTTCCTCATGCTCATATTCTATAGGAGGACCAGGAGGATAACGATCCTCAATGTAGTACCGTGATGCTTTTTCACAAAGGTCTAAGAAATCAATGAAACTATCATCAAAGATTGCAATATGATTAAGGAGAGTATCAAGTTCATGAATCTTTGGGGGGTTCTTTCCGTGCAAGACAAGGTAGCCTTTCAGATACTTCTCAAGGGCTTGCTGAATATGATAGGCAATAGAATCTGTATATCCCCGCTCATCATAAAGCAACTGGGCTGTTTCGATATCATGGCGTCCTCTTTCAAACCATTCTGCGGCCTGCCTCTTGAAGGCTTCATCCATAAAGCACTTCTCCTTTCCCTAATATCTCCTCGATGAAGAAATCCTTTAAGACAGTTCTCTCCTTAACCTCTTTTTCCGTATAGACAAGAGGTGCCACAGGAAAGGTTCGAGTGGTATCCCGCAAAAGTCTTTTAACTTCAACCCACCTGTCAATAGGCCTCTTGTCCGTGTTTTTGATAATTAAAAGGTCGATATCGCTATCCTTGGTTGTCTCTCCGTAAGCATAAGAGCCAAAGAGGATAATCTTCTTAGGTTGATATTCCTTTATTATCTTTTCTACCATTTCAAGGATGATTTTTCTGACCTCTTTGTTACCAGCCATGCCTTTACCTCCAGAAATTTTTTTATTCGTTGATCCTATTTTAGTGTACAGGAATTTCAAAGTTATAGGGGCTTGATAAATCAAGCAACTACAGTTCATCTTTGTAGTTGCCCAATTTATTGGGCTAACTTGTATGCAAGGCATTCGCGTAAATCAATATCTAATTATTTTTCTCTTTCAAATTCCCTTCTCCCCTTGTGGGAGAAGGTCAGAGCCTGCCCCGCACTTGATGCGGGGATGAGGGGAAAGTGAATTCCATATTCATTCACTTTGCCTCTTGAGGCACTCGTTCAACAAGATATTCAGGGAGAAGAGGCACTATCTGCTGGATGAAACCGGTGGCTACTTCTATAGTTTTCTCAACATCGTCATCAACCAATGGTATAGCTACCCGGACCATACTAATGGGACTATCCACTCCCCTGATGGTATCCCAGAGAAGATATAAAGCGCTTAAGTAATAATTAGCCAGCAGCCTATCTCCAATTCCAAACCAGTAGAGATAGATAATTTTCCCATAGGGAGTTTTTCCCAGAAACATGTTAGCTTCTAACCGGGGAGCGTTCTGAAGGTTATCCATTTCCTCTTCCCCTGATGAAGATAAAAAGGACGGCCCTTCCTTTTTTTAAATGGTATTATATACCGCTATCGGGTGATTGTCAAACAGAGACAATTAATCC
>CAZUTJ010000239.1:0-1958 GCA_964622875.1 uncultured bacterium | reverse complement strand
TACTCAGCCACCAAGGCACAAAGGCACAAAGTAAACAAGGAAATTTAGTAACTACTTAAGCTAAAGACCAAAGGCAGAGGGTAGAAGGCAAAGTATAACCTAACAGCCTTCAGCCTCTAGCTTAACTAACAATCCTCAGGCTCTCCGTCTAAAGTAGTTACAAAAAAGTATAAAAAAAGAATTATTCTGTAATCTTAGTGTCTTGGTGTCTTTGTGGCCATACCTGAGTAATTACAAACTAAACTTCCAAACTAGCCCTGATAAAATCCTGAAAGAGAGGATGGGGTTGGCTTAACCTGGATTTGAACTCCGGGTGGAACTGGCAGGCCACAAACCAGGGATGATCGCTTATCTCCACAATCTCTACTAATTGGCCATCGGGAGAAAGCCCGCTGAATTGCATTCCTGCCCGAGTAAGCTTCTTCCTATATTTCATATTAAACTCATAGCGATGACGATGTCTCTCCCTAATGCGTCTTTTCCCGTAAGCTTTACGAGCCCGGGAATTAAGGTCAAGGAGGCAAGGATAAGAACCCAGGCGCATGGTTCCTCCCTTATCCTTTATCTGCCGCTGCCCGGGAAGTAAGTCAATAACAGAGTAGGGGGTCTGAGGGTTAAATTCAGAACTATCCGCTCCCTTAAGCCCACAGACATTCCGGGCAAATTCTATCACCGCACAGTGCATGCCCAGACAAATTCCCAGGAAGGGAATCCTTTGCTCCCGGGCAAATTTGGCCACTTCTATCTTTCCTTCCACTCCTCGGTCACCGAAGCCGCCCGGAACCAATATCCCCTTTGTTCCCTGAAGAATCTTCTCTGCTCCGACCTTCTCAATCTCCTCAGCCTCCACCCATTCCATCTCTACCCGGGAACGGCAGGCGGCTCCTCCATGAATTAAAGCCTCATGAATGCTCTTATAGGCATCCCGTAAACGCACATACTTTCCGATAATGGTAATTTTTGTGGAAGTAGAAGGGTTCTTCAGGCGCCCCAACATCTTTTCCCAGTAAGTTAAATCCTGTTTCCTCCGAGGAAGACCCAGCCGTTTAATAATCGTCTTATCCAGTCCCTGCTCCCTGAAGACGAGAGGAACCTCATAGATAGAATCAACATCTAAGGCCTGAATAATAGCCTCCTCCTCTACATTGCCAAAGAGAGCTATCTTTTTCCTATCTTCCCGGGAAAACGGTCTCTCGGTACGGCAGAGAAGAATATCCGATTGTATTCCTATTTCTCTCAAGCGGGCTACACTGTGCTGCGTAGGCTTGGTCTTTATCTCATCGGCGCTTTTAATATAAGGAACGAGAGTAAGGTGAATGAATAAGCAATTTTCTTTTCCTATATCCAGGGGAAATTGCCTGATAGCCTCCAGGAAAGGAAGGCCCTCTATATCTCCCACCGTCCCCCCTATCTCCACGATGACCAGGTCTAACCTCTTCCCTCGGGCTACTTCTTTAATGAACCTCTTGATCTCATCGGTAACATGGGGAACAACCTGAACGGTTCCTCCTAAGTAATCTCCCCGCCTCTCCTTGCTAATTACCGAATGATAAATCTGCCCGGCCGTAAAGTTATTTTTCCGGCTCATGCTCGGATGAGTGAAACGCTCATAATGACCGAGGTCAAGGTCGGTCTCCGCTCCGTCATCAGTAACATAGACCTCTCCGTGCTGAAAAGGACTCATTGTTCCCGGGTCAACATTGAGGTAGGGATCTATTTTTAGTAAACTGACTTTCAATCCCCGACTTTCCAACAGGCACCCGATGGAAGCTACCGCAATTCCCTTCCCCAAGGAAGAAAGCACCCCCCCGGTAACAAAGATATATTTAGTCATCTTATTCCTCCGGGATAGAAGTATAGCAGGAAAAGCCAAAGAGTGTCAATATATTTAACCAGACCAGACACAGCCCTGAAGAACGAAAATTCTTCGCACCTACAACCGATTGATTCTATCCTCC
>CAZUTJ010000238.1:0-1970 GCA_964622875.1 uncultured bacterium | reverse complement strand
TTACCGATGGCAGTGTAGCCCTTTAGGGGCGTAGAAAACGGGGACAAGCCCCTACGCTACCTCAACTGTACCTGACAGAAATTTGGGTCACAAAGCACCAGGCTTATAATCTGTGTTTATCAGTGTCCATCTGTGTCTACTGTCTGAATCACAGAAGTTAAAAGTTAAGACTTGATCCTTTTGTGACCCCTTTGACTGAACCTTTTTCGTAAATACCCAGTAAACACCGTATCGTTTTATAGGTGTAGTGGCCGAGCTTGCCTGTGCCCGCCTGTGCCCTTTAGGGTATAGGGTATAAGGGTGCTCGGCATTAAAGGCAAAGCACCCTGCGGGCACAGGCAAGCTTTGCCACTACAAATAATGGCGTAGTTCACTGAATACTTACCTTTTTTCTTTACTTTTTTCTTTGAGCCTGGTATATATTAGGCAGGATGGATAAACTGAAATTTTGGTTAGCTTTGAATGCTATTCCCGGCCTGGGGGCTGGTAGGGCGAGGCTGCTCCTGAAAAGGTTTGGAAGTCCCCGGGCGGCTCTGGAGGCTTCTGGCGCTGAACTGAGGGGAATTCCCGGTATCGGCCTGAAGCTAACCAGGAGGATAATTGATCGGGAAAAGTATTTAGACCTGGAGAAAGAATTTCGTCTACTGGAAAAACATCAGGTTAAGGTAATTATTGCCGGGGACAGGTCTTACCCCCGGAATTTAGCCGATATCTTTGACCCTCCCCTGATTCTTTATGTAAAAGGAGAGTTCCTTTCCGGCGATCAGTTGGCAGTAGCTATTGTGGGTTCCCGGCGTTCCTCTCTTTACGGGGGAAGGGTAGCGGAGAAGTTAGGCCGGGAACTGGCGGCCCGGGGATTAACGGTAGTCAGCGGTTTGGCCCGGGGCATAGATTCGGCAGCTCATAAAGGAGCTTTAGCTAGTGGTGGCCGGACGATAGCGGTCCTGGGGAGCGGTCTGGATAGGGTCTATCCTCCTGAGAATAAAAACTTGATGGAGCAGATCTCCAGCCGAGGAGCAGTTATTTCGGAGTTTCCCATGTCTGCCAAGCCGGACCGGGGAAATTTCCCCCGGAGGAATCGCCTTATCAGTGGGCTTTCCCTGGGAGTGGTAGTGGTGGAGGCCGCTCAAAGAAGTGGAGCTTTGATTACCGTTGACTGTGCCCTTGAGCAGGGCCGGGAGGTCTTTGCCCTTCCGGGAAAGGTGGATTCTCTGACCAGCCGAGGCACCAACAAGCTGATTCAGCAGGGGGCTAAATTGGTGGCTACTAGCGAGGATATAATTGAAGAGCTAAAACCATTATGGGGAAACCGGTGTCCGGAGAAGGAGGCAAAAAACGAAGATAGGCTTCCCTTGCCTCCTTTGAAAGAGGAAGAGAGAAAGCTCTATGATCTTTTATCAGATGAGCCTCAGCATATCGATTTTCTTATCGGGAAAAGTGGATTTTCTGCCGGTTGCCTCTCCTCTCTCCTCTTGATGCTCCAGATGAAGAGGCTCATCAAAGAACTTCCGGGGAAGATGTTTGTGAAAGTATAAGAAAAGACAATACTTAAAAAAACTTTATAACCACAGATTACCCAGATTATCACCAGATGAGAACTTAAAATTGAAAAAATGTAGCTACTCAAGGCTATTACTACAAAGACACCAAGAACGCTAAGATTACTCGTTAATTCTAAAGGGCTTAAAGATTACCACAGAAACACGGAAGGACGGAAGTATGAAATAAGAATTAATTGATAAGTTTCTCCAATTCTAAAGGTATTTTTCCGTGTCTCCTAACTTCCGCGCTTCCGTAGTTAGCTCTTTTTTTGTTTTTGACATTACCTTTTTTTCTGTGTTAATCTGGTGAAATCTTGTGGTTTATATTTTGTTGCCAGAGCTCCTCTCTGTAGATTTGAGTCTCTGTGGTTAAAGGGTTTTTTGTAAAGGAGAAACGATGCCTGCTAAATCATTGGTTATTGTGGAATC
>CAZUTJ010000237.1:0-1971 GCA_964622875.1 uncultured bacterium | reverse complement strand
TTCTTTTTCATAAACTATCGCCTCTGAATATGCCCGGGGACAGGCACATTCTACGAGCTTCGCTCCGTAAATGAGCCAGTCCCCTACCACTTACAGATCTAACCACGAAGCTCACGAAGGGCACGAAGTTTTTTTAAAAATTTCCGTAACCGTTCATAGGGTGGCATGTCAACAGCTACCTCCCCCCTTCGTAAAGGGGGATTGAGGGGGATTTAAAATGCATGGGTACCCGGAATCCCCCCTAACCCCCCTTTGCCAAAGGGGGGCACATGAAGGCCGTGAACGGTTACAAATTTCCTTTATTTTCTCTTCGTGAGCTTCGTGTTCTTCGTGGTTACAAAAGTGGTTAGATAATTTTTCATAAAGGCAAAATAAATATAGCATAATAATACATCACCGGCGCGGTGAAAAGAAGGCTGTCAAAGGTATCAAGTATGCCTCCATGGCCGGGGACATTTCCTCCGCTATCCTTTACCCGAGCATCTCGCTTGAGGAGAGATTCGCTTAGGTCGCCTAAGATCCCCACTATCCCCAGCATTAGTCCCAGAAAAAAGGCGTGAGAGATAGGAAAAGGAGCGTTTCCAAAGATGGCTCTTAAGCTAAAATAAGCCCCGAAACCGGCCAATATCGCTGACCCCACCCCCCCTATTGCTCCCTCTACGGTCTTATGGGGACTGACTCGAGGAAATAGCTTGCGCTTACCCCAGGATTTACCAATAGCAAAAGCCCCGCTATCCCCAAGCCAGGTGATAAACCACACGGTTAAGACCAGACTCAGACCTCCTTCTAAATTCCTTAAGACAATGAGGTGGCCGAGGAGTCCCACTACATAAAGGAGACCAAATACCGTTAGAGCACAGTTAGCAATGGCCTGAGGAAAATCATTTCTCCTCATCTGCTCGAGGAGGCTAACCATGACCAGGGCCGCGATGACCAAAGAAAGGGTTCGGGGAAAAGACAGGGATAAGAGCAACCCTACCGCCATCAGCAGTCTCAGGAAGGTCCCGGACCTGGTTGGCCTCGTTTCTATTATCCGGTAAAACTCAAAAAGCCCGGCCAGGGCAATAGCCAAAATTAAGAAGAAGAAGGGGCGTCCCCCCCAAACAATAAAGCAAATGAAGAGAGGAACAAAGAGGATGGTCATAAGTAATCTGTTTCGCATTAACTACCACCGAAGCGCCTCTCACGGCTCTGGTAATCGAGGAGAGCCTCTAAGAAATGTTTTCGTTTGAAGTCAGGCCAATGGACCGGAGTAACCCAGATTTCGCTGTAAGAAGTCTGGTAAAGGAGAAAGTTACTTAGGCGGTATTCTCCGCTGGTCCTGATGAGAAGGTCCGGATCGGGAAGACCGGCGGTATATAAATATTCCGGAAATATTTCCTCGTCCACTTCTTCTAACCTGCGAATACCTTTTTGGACATCGCTAATTAAATTCCGGGCGGCGTCAACTATCTCGCTCCTCCCTCCGTAATTGAGAGCCAGGTTGAGGAGCAACCCCTCGTTCCTGGCCGTACTCTTCATCGTCCTTTCCAGAGCCTCCTGAACCCCTAAGGGAAGTTCCTTTAAACGACCGATAGCCTGAAGCTTCACTTTATTTTTATTCAGACGGGGACACTCTTTCCTCAAAAATTCCTCGAGGAGACGCATCAAGGCATTTACCTGTCGGCGGGGACGCTTCCAGTTCTCTACCGAGAAAGCATAAAGAGTGAGGATCTCGATTCCCAGTTCCCCACCGGTGCGGACAACCTCTCGCACCGACTTTACTCCCTCCCGATGTCCGGCTATCCGCGGTAGCCTTCTCGCCTTAGCCCAGCGCCCATTCCCGTCCATAATAATAGCCACATGCCGGGGGAGCTTAGCCTTATCCAACTTTTCCGGCAATTCCCGATCCTTTGCCAAATCCCCTCCCTAAGAAAATTAACCACAGAGAATACAGAGAAAATACTTAAAAACTTTTTTGGACGCAGATTT
>CAZUTJ010000236.1:0-1989 GCA_964622875.1 uncultured bacterium | reverse complement strand
CCTAATTATGGGGAAGTTACGGTGGTATCCGATCTACTGTCTGAATCACAGTTCACCCTCAGGAGTAAAAAGAGGGAGGTACCTGTTGACGCTCCACCCCGTGAACGGTAAGAAAATTCATTCTGCAAACACGGATTTTGCTGTTTTGCTTGCCTTAACTCTTCCTAAGAGTTATAATTAAACAGTAGGGGCTTGATTTATCAAGCCGCGGGTCGGATACCCCTTCGGGGCACAGGTAAATCCGACCCCTGCAAATAAAAAAGAGAACCGCGGATTAAGCGGATTATTTAAGAGCAAGTGTTTTTGTCCTTGAACCTTGCTAACCGAAGTGAGGGTTATCTTGATAGATAGTCACTGTCATCTGGATTTTGATAAGTTCGCTGGAGATAGGGATGAGGTTATCTCCCGGGCCCGGGAAGAGGGGGTGGAACTTATCGTTAATGTGGGAACGAGCCTGGAAGGGAGCAAAAAATCGCTGGAATTAGCCGAAAAATATGCCTTTATCTATGCTGCGGTGGGTATTCATCCTCACCAGGCCGAAAAGGTTAAGGAGGACGATTACCGAATCCTGGAAGGTTTAGCTAAGAACGACAAGGTGGTCGCCATCGGGGAGACGGGATTAGATTATTACCATCACCTGGCGGCGCCGGAGAAACAAAAAGAAAATTTCCGTCGGCAAATAGCCCTGGCTAAGAAGCGGAAGCTGCCCTTGATAATCCATAATCGGGAAGCGGATGAGGATACTCTTTCTATTCTCAAGGAGGAAAAGGCCGAGGAGGTAGGAGGAATTCTCCATTGCTTCTCCGGCAGTCGGGCCCTGGCTCAGGAATGTCTGGAGTTAGGTTTTTACATTTCGGTGGCCGGACAGATAACCTATCCTAATGCCCAAAGTCTGCGGGAGGCAGTCAAGGAACTTCCCACGGATAGACTTCTCCTGGAAACCGACAGCCCCTTTCTGGCTCCGCAAGCGCAGCGGGGGAAAAGAAACGAGCCCGCTTTTGTCCGTTATATTGCTGAGGAACTAGCCCGCCTGCATCATCTTAGCCGAGAAGATATATTCCGTATCACTACCGGTAATGCCAAGCATTTCCTGGGAATCGGAAAAGAAGAAGAAAGTAAAATTGCTTATCCGATCAGAGATTCTCTCTACTTAAATATAACTAACCGCTGCACTAATGATTGTACTTTCTGCGTCCGCGATGTTACTAATTTCGTCAGAGGGCACAATCTAAAGTTGGGGCCGGAGCCTACGACCGCCGAGATTATTCAAGCCCTGAGGAATTCCCAGGACTATAAGGAAGTCGTCTTCTGCGGCTATGGTGAGCCCCTCTTGCGCCTAAATACCGTCCTTGAAGTTTCCCGCTATCTAAAGAAGGAAGGAGTTCCGGTAAGGATAGTTACCAATGGCCAGGGGAACCTCATTTATAAGAGGAACATCGTGCCCGAGTTAGCCGGCCTGATAGAGGCCGTCTCAGTGAGCTTAAATGCTGAGGAAGAAAGCAAATATTCCTCCCTTTGCCAACCGCAGTTTGGGGAGAAAACTTACGAGAAGATCAAGGAGTTCGTGCGGGAATGTAAAAAATATATCCCCCGGGTGGAGGTAACGGTTCTAGATATGGAGGGAGTGGATCTAGCTCAATGCGAGAGAATAGCCCGGGAGGAATTAGGGGTAGAATTCAGATTGAGGAGATATAATCATCCCGGGTAAAGAGAAAGCCTATAATCACAGATCAACACCGTTCCTTTAATTCTCACCGCAGAGAATACTTAATTTTAAATATAAGACCTAGGAATTTCAAAGTTGTTGTAGGGGCTTGATTCATCAAGCCCGCAGGCCTCATTAGAAGCTCTCTAAGGTTGGGTGCTTTGACACCTCTAAGCGGGTTCGGATAAATCCCTGTCTGCGTGCGACGCACAGGCAGGCGACCCCTACAAACTTGGAGTACAGGATTTTCAATCCCTTGCCGATTATCTAAGTTAAAACTTAGA
>CAZUTJ010000235.1:0-2002 GCA_964622875.1 uncultured bacterium | reverse complement strand
CTTTGCGTGAGATATTTAAGAACGGCCTTGACTGAACATTTATTTGGATTTTGACATTTAGATTTTGGATTTTATTTGGTATGTTTACCTCCCGACCGCAGGGAGGATTGCTTTGCTTAAAAGCAGGGGTTCTATTTCTTGAGAGAAAATGGCCGGCCAGGTGTAGTGGCGAAAGACCTTCTTGAAGAGCGGCCGGGTGAGATGCTTAGAGAGATGATTGATGATATCCCCGGCCATCTTTTCCGGTTTATCATTAAGATTGAGATAAAGAACATCTTCCCCTCCCACTTCGGTCAGAGGCTCTATGCGGGAGCAGGCCACAGGAAGGCGGCAGATTCCCGCCTCCAGGATCGGGATGCCAAACCCTTCCGCCGAGGTGGGAAAAAGAAGCAAGTCGGAAAGGAGATAAAGGTCTCGCAGCAGCTTTTCATCCACCCTTATGCTCTTTCCCTCCTCATCCCGGTACTCGCCCAGAAAGATAACTTTTTCTTTTATTCCCAATTCCCCAACCAGGTTTTTCAGCGACTGATAGTAGCGGAGGTTATCCTCGTTATGGGGGTCGGGAGGGCTGGTGATAATCAGGCTCGCCTTCTTCCCCTGATCATTTACGGCCTTAGTTAGCCGTAGGGCCAGCTCTATGTTCTTACGGCGGACAATGCGGGTGGGATAGAAAAAGACAAAGTCTTCATTGAACAAGTGAAAATCTTTAAAGATGGATAAGCTGAGGGGACTAAGATTTAAGAACACAGCGGGGTCAACTCCGTTAGGAATTATTCTAATCTCCTCTTCCGGCAACTGGAAAAGTCGGGATAACTCTCGCTGGCGCAGCTTGGAAATAGCCACATAGTTTACCTGGGGGAAGGACCGGGAAAGCAACTGCCAGGGCTCTTTATTTCTCTGGTGACGAGCATAATGAGGGTCCCGAAAGGTAGCATCGTGGCACCAGGCAATAAATTTTTTTGCTCCCGGCTCCCCGGTTTCCTCTTCAAATATTTTTGTTAGGGCCGCCGTCAGAGGAAGATTAAAATGCATAGTAAGAAGGTTATGAATAATAACTATGTTTATAGAGGAGAGCTCCTCCTTTAATTTTTTATAGAGAGCATCTCTCATCTCCTCAAACCCTCTTCCCGCCTTTCCCTTTTCTAGTTCCTGACTCAGCCCTTTATCAACTTGATAAAGGGAGCGCATCTCCGGGATAACCTTTACCGGGATGCGGGAATCAAAGAGTTCCCCTTCTCCCACAATTAACCTCACCGGGAAGCCTCTGTCGGCAAAGAGACGAGCGTGGGCTTGAATAACTATCTCCACTCCGCCAATGACCGGAAAAGAACTGTAATGAAGAATAGCAATATTAGGTTTAGACATCTAGAGCTTCCCAGGTAGCATTCTCAGGCAAAAGTTTCCAGAGGCGGTGGCGGTCGAGGTTGAGGTAACGGCACTTAATGAGAGCAGCCGTTACCTTATGGGTTACCAGACAAACGGTCTCCTGAGGATGATGGTTGATAATCCTCCGACAGGCTTTCTCAGCCCGTCGGGAGACTTCCTCCAGGCTTTCCCCTTCCGGAGGTCTAACGGTTAGGGGTTCAGAAAGCCAGCGGGGGTAAAGTCTTCTATATCTTCTTTTGGCCTCGGAGACGAGAAGTCCCTGCCATTTCCCCTGGCTTATCTCACTGAGGGCAGAAACCTTCTTTACCTTAAGGCATTGCTTCCCGGCAATAGCCTGCGCCGTCTGCCAGGCTCGTTTCAAGGGACTGGAATAGATAGCCGCTATCTTCATCCCGGATAACTCTACGGCTAACCTTTCCGCTTGCCTGACCCCTTCAGCATTTAAGGGAATATCCAGCCCTCCCTGAATACGATCCACCCGATTCCAATCCGTCTCTCCATGCCGCACTAAGATTAATTTAGTCATTTATCAGTTTAGCAGTTTAACAGTTTAGCAATTTAGTAAGTATTCAGTCAACACCGTCGTTGTGAGCCCTGATATTCATCAAGATAAACT
>CAZUTJ010000234.1:0-2030 GCA_964622875.1 uncultured bacterium | reverse complement strand
GAGAGGGGGACGAATGGCAATTTTCTCGATTTCATCTTTAAGTTTTTCCTGAGCTTCTTCCATTAAAGGAGAATGGAATGCTCCGGCAACCTTTAAGATAACTACTTTCCTGGCCCCGGCTTTTTCTGCTAATTCCTTAACCTTCTCAACAGCTAAAATTTCTCCTGAAATAACCACCTGAGCGGGACAGTTGAAATTGGCTGCCACCACTATACCAAAAGCCCTAGTCTCTTCTAAAATCTCATTTACTCTTTCTTCATCTAAGCCAATAATTGCCGCCATAGTTCCTGGCTGTTTCTGGCTTGCTTCCTGCATAAATTGACCTCTTTTGTGAATTAGCCTCAAGGCATCTAAAAAATCCAAACATCCACAAGCTACCAAAGCCGCGTATTCTCCTAAACTGTGACCCGCCACTATATCGGGATTTATATTTTTCTTCTTTAAAACTTCAAGGCAAGCTATGCTTACTGTAAATACCAGAGGCTGGGTGCTCTGGGTCTGGGCAAGCCTCTCCTCAGGCCCCTCAAAACAAAGTTTGCATACATCCATCCCCAGGGCGCTGCTTGCTTGTTTAAAAATCTCCCTGAGGAAAGAATAGGTTTCGTAGAATTCTTTTCCCATCCCTACATACTGAGAGCCCTGCCCGGGAAAGATAAAGGCTATTTTTGACATAACGCCTCCCTTATAAGTCCTCATCGTTGAGAACTTGCCGTCAATGTATCTATTATCCTCTCCATCTTCATCTTGCGTGAACCCTTAACTAAGATAGTATCAACCGGCCTCAAGATAGTGGCAAGCATGGCACCTGCTTTCTCATTATTGTCAAAAATAAAGATATTTTCTTCAGGTATTCCTCCCTCTTTTGCCCCGTTAGCAATGTGCCGGGCAAGATTTCCCACTGTTACTAATATATCAATTTGGCAGGCCGCGACTAGCTTACCCGTCCGGTAATGGAAATCCAAAGCTTTTTCTCCTAACTCAAGCATATCGCCAAGAACAGCTATTCTTCTACCCGAGGTGTTTGCCCCACTGGACAGTCTATATCCAACGGGATTTATATTTTTTAAGGTAAAAAGAGCCTCTTGCATTGATTGAGGATTGGCATTGTAGGAATCGTTAATGATTTTTATATCTTTTTCGCCTGAGGCAAACCTGCCTTTAGTAGAAAAATCAATTGTTTCCATACGCCTAGGAGGGAACCTAAACTCTCTTAACTTAGCGATTACCATCTCCAAACTTAAATCAAAGACCGAATGAGAGACAGCGATTGCTGCCAGGGCGTTATAAACATTCTTATAGAAAATAGTATTTAATCTAACCTTATGATTAGCATTTACCCCCTTAGATAGTCCACATCTAACAGGGTTTAAAGTGAATTCAACAAATGCATCCCTCTTTATTTCAGAAGCCAAAAAATTTGCTTTATTTTCTATTCCAAAAGTAATAACTCTCTTTGTCTTAGCCAGCTCTTTCATCCTTACCACATAAGGGTCATCAAAATTTAAAACCGCCGTTCCCTCACCAGGTAAAGATTCTATAAGTTCTGACTTTTCCTTAAATACAGCTTCTTTTGTTTTCAAATATTCCAGATGGGTATCGCCTATATTAGTAACAATGCCTGTTGAGGGACGGGCAATCTCACAGAGCCTCCTTATCCCACCTAATAGATTTGTCTCCATCTCTAAGATAACCACCTGAGTATCTTTTTTAATCTCCAGCAAGCTCAAAGGAACACCAATAAAATTATTGAAACTTGCCTTTGATTTTACCGTCTTAAACTCTCCCGATAAAATATAACTTAACATTTCCTTGGTAGTGGTCTTGCCATTTGAACCAGTAACAGCGATTACAGAGATATTAAATTTTTCCCGGTAAATTTTAGCAATATCCTCCAGGGCTTTGAGTGTATCCTTAACTTTGATAATTATTTTGTTTTTGAATTTTGAATTTTGAATTTTGAATTTCTTTGATACAATCGCCCCTATGGCTCCCTTTTTAAATGCTTCTTCCAGGAAGGAATGTCCATCAAA
>CAZUTJ010000233.1:0-2043 GCA_964622875.1 uncultured bacterium | reverse complement strand
GATCAAGCCTAATGAAACATGATTTGCTATAGTTATTATGTTACAGTCCCTTAGTGTCTTAGTGCCTTTGTGGCTATACCTGAGTCGTTACTAATCAAAAATGATTAAATCCTGTCTATTGAAAATAATCGGCTTAAGTGAATTAGAGGTAGAGGAGAAGTTAGAGAATATATTAAAGGCTGAGAATAACCTTAGCCTGGAATTGTTGACTAACGAAATAGAGGTAAAAGTAAAGATTGCTGCCGAAGATGAAGATGAAGAGGGGGTAGGCAGGGCGATAGAAGCCCTGGAGAATAAAATCAGGGAACGACTGGGAGATTATATTTTTGGAGTGGATGAAGAGACCCTGGAAAAAGTAGTAGGAGTGCTCCTATCAATGCGGAAGAAGACCATTGCCCTGGCTGAATCTTGCACCGGAGGCCTAATTTCCCATCGTTTAACCAATGTCCCGGGAAGCTCCCGTTATTTCCCGGGCTCGCTGGTAGCTTACAGCAATGAAGTTAAGGTGAATATTCTTCAGGTTCCCCTAAAGACGCTGGAGAAATTCGGGGCGGTGAGCCGGGAGGCGGCCCAGGCTATGGCCAGAGGAATAAGAAAAATAAGTGGCGCGGATCTGGGCCTGGCGGTTACGGGAATTGCCGGGCCCGGAGGGGGAGGGGAGAGAAAGCCGGTAGGATTAGTTTATATTGCCCTGGCTGTTAACGACAATATTTCCACAGAAGAACATCACTTCTCCGGGAAGCGAGAGACAATCAAGCTTAAGGCCTCCCAGATGGCTCTGGATATGGCCAGGAGGCATCTTTTAAAAGAATAGAAAACTTTAAACCACAGAGGGACAGAGAAAATACTTAAAAACTTTTTTGGACGCAGATTTCCGCAGATAAATACAGATAATTTTTTTGAAAAACAAAAGCATAAAGCATAAACCACAAGATTTCACCAGATTTTCACAGATAAGAATTAAGATTCGATCTTTTTGTTTTCTTTTAATTCTTAAAATTCAATCTGTGTAATCTGGGTAATCTGTGGTTAAAGTTTTTTTAATTTTTTAATCCTTTAATCTGTTTTTCTCTACGTCCTATTCATTTTACTGATGCGTATAAGAATTTTTATTGCTATTGAGTTAAGGGCGGAGATTCGGTCAGGGTTAGCGGCTGTTCAGGAAGTATTGAAGAAGTCGGGGGCTGATGTCAAGTGGGTAAAGCCTAAGAATATTCACCTTACTCTAAAGTTCTTAGGTCATATTTCTGAGCCCCAATTAAAAGATGTTTTTAAAGCGGCCGATGAATCTATCAAGGAAACAGCTCCTTTCTCTCTTCTTTTTTCCGGATTAGGAGCTTTCCCTAAATCAAATAATCCGCGCGTGGTCTGGGTGGGAGTAGAAGAGGGCAAGGAGAAGCTTTCCCGGATTAATCAGAACTTAGAAGGAATCCTGAAGCGAAATGGTTTCCCAGCGGAAGAAAGAGAGTATCATCCTCATCTGACTCTGGGAAGAGTAAAATCTTCTCAGAACAAAGCTAAGCTAATTGGTTCCCTCAAATCAGAGAAGGATTATTACATCGGCTCAATGGAAGCAAAAAAAATAACGGTAATGCAGAGCATCCTCAAATCCGAAGGACCGGAGTATAAACCGCTTCATGTTAGCGAAATGCTCTGACGCTTTGGTCTTAAAAGCGATTAAGATAGTGCCTTGTGACATTAGTTCTGACGCATTTTGTTTGTCATTCCCGCGAAAGCGGGAATCCAGGCTGTAACTATGAATTCTGGATTGCCCGGTCAAGCCGGGTAATGACAGGAATTTATGTCACAGTGCATTAGAGAAAGAAATATCCGCAATATTGCGGATATGATACCATTTAAAGAGGCCAAATCATGGCTATAAAGAAAATTAAAATATCAAACTTTAAAAGTTTCAAAAATATAGAAATCGAACTTGATAAGTTTAATGTGCTAATTGGTGCCAACGCCTCCGGAAAGTCTAATTTTATATTTCTCAGGGATGTAACAAATTATGGCTTAGATAATGCAATATCTATGCAAGGA
>CAZUTJ010000232.1:0-2051 GCA_964622875.1 uncultured bacterium | reverse complement strand
CTGGACCGCGGGAGGTGTTGATGAGGTAGGCTGTTGATTTCATCAAAGAAAATTCCCTTTCCCCGATAAGGTGGGTAGTCTGGGGATTCAAAGGTACATGAACACTGATGAAGTCGCTTTCTTTGAGTAGAACTTCCAGATCAACCTTTTTAGCTTCCAATTCCTTCTCTAACTCATCGTTTTTAACGGCGTCGGTGTAAAGAACCTTCATCTTGAAACCAAGTGACTTTTTGGCCATAGCGGTGCCGATTCTACCGGCACCGACTATTCCCAGCGTTTTTTCTCCCACATCACTTCCCAGGAAGAGCATCGGTGCCCACCCCTTAAATTTGCCGGCTCTGGTATAGCAATCCGACTCAGCTATCTTTCTGGCGATGGAGAATAGAAGTGCCCAGGCCATCTCTGCCGTGGTCTCGGTAAGAACACCGGGGGTATTGGTTATCATGATACCACGCCTGGTAGCAGCACTTACATCGATGTTGTTGTAGCCGACAGCGTAGTTGGCAAAAATTTTTGCTCCCTTAGCAGCATCAAAGACTTCGTCATCAATCGTGTCTGTCAGAAGGCAAAGAACCCCATCTCTTCCCTTGACTTTTTCTATTATCTCTTTAGAGTTTAAGACTCTATCCTCGGGATTTATTTCCACTTTTTCGCCTTCGCGCCGAAGAATATCAAGTCCACCTTGAGGAATTTCCCTGGTAACATAAATGTTAAAGCCCATCTTCTCCCTCCTTTACAATTTTCATTATACCTGATTTAGAGATTGCTGAAAAATCCAGCAATCTCTTGATTACACAGATGACGTCCTGAGTTTTACAGGACGTCTTCTAGTTTTACCCAGGCCTGTTGCAGTGTTTCTTTGGCATTAGTAATAACCTTTTCTGAGGTCCAGTCCTCGAAAGGTTTAATTTCAAAGCTTACCATTCCCGGGTTTTTGGTGTTAAGATACCCGATTTCCAATAAAACTTTCAGAAACCCTCTTAACTCTTCTACCCCATTCTCACCTCCAGGAATGCCAAAAGGAGGGTGCTCGTCGCCATAAACGGGGTGATTCGGATCCCTCATAACACAATTTCCTATATGCACCGCAGATAGGTAATCCCTGGTTTCAATTAAGGCTTCCTTCGGCTTCTCCTGAAGAAGAGGAAGATGGCTCAGGTCAACCATAAGTCCAAAACTGTGGTAGCTTTCTCTAAGCTCTTTGGCCATCTCCACGGCTTCGCCGGTAGGTCCCAGAAGGCGATTTTTCCCAAATGGCTTTCGGTCAAAAATCTCCAGAATGAGAGGTAAATCCCGGGCCTGGCCGTAGTTGAGAAGCTCCTTCAGCGACTCCATCAGCAGCTCCCTGGCCCGGTCCCTCTTAGCTTCACCGGGGTCCTGACCACTAAGAACAGCCACTGAGCTTGCTCCCAGAAAACGGGCTTCATCCAGGCAATCTTTCACTTGTTGAATGGCTTTTTGCCTCATTTCCTCATCTTCAGAGTTGAGATTGAGTTTTCCTAAAAGGAGGGGAGGCTGAGCACCATATCCAATTTTGCCTCCCCAGGAGGAAAGGATATCCCGGGCCTGGGTTCTAATCTTTTCATCTTTGATCCAGGTAATCTCTATGGCTTTAAAGAATTCATCCTCAACTATTCTCTTTAAAGTCTCCAGAATTGGGCCTTCTCCTTTGATAGTCTGGGGAAAGGCCATAAAATGCACCATTCCCACTTTCATATACTCATTCCAGGATCTTTCCATTTGAATTCTCCTCAAGAAATGCCTCACTTCGTTCGGCTGATTACACAGATTTTCCTTTGAAGTAATCTGGGTAATCTGCCTGTTAATCTGTGTAATCAAGCATAGAAAAGTGTTTTATACTTTACTATACTTCAAGAAAGCCTCATAAATGAGGCAACTACAAAGACGAACTGTGGTTGCTTGATTTATCAAGCTAATCAACGGATGCTTGTACTTTACTAGTGCTCTGTGACCTAAATTCCTGTCATTGCCCGGCTGTAATAGTTTAGTTACCAAAAGTTAACTGTGATAGTCCAGCTCTTAAGAAGAAA
>CAZUTJ010000231.1:0-2115 GCA_964622875.1 uncultured bacterium | reverse complement strand
CCAAGAAGAACAAAGACCTGATTATTCCTGGCCTTCAATATTTCCATCACTCTCTTAAAAGAAGCTAACTGAAACGATTCTTCGGCTTTAATCCAGGGGAAGTCTTGTCTCTTTATCCCTCTTTCAGTCCAGCTTATGGGCCGGCCCCGGGGTCTGTTTTCCGGGAGAGGAACTCCCTGGGCCATCACCCGGAGAGGATTTTTATAGGGGTTCTCCACCGTCCAGAGCTGGAGGCTCATATTCTCAAAGTAGGCAATTCTTAGATGGTTTACCCAACCAATAAAAGGGAGGTGTCTTTCGGCTATCACCCCTATTATCTCAGGAAGTGAAGGACTATGAGCCTTAATATCAGGAAAGAGCTGAGGAACTAAGCGGGGATGGTTGAAACGGAATTCTTCCTCACCGCGCAAATCGGCCTTCTTGGAACTCATCCAGAGAAGATTAAGATGCAAGATAACAGCACTATCTCTAATACCTCCTCCGTGGTATCTGATCAGACCTTCCATAGCCACTGGATGCAGGCCATCTACCCCTAAGTTAGCAAATATATTTTTTCCCGCTTGTTCATTTAAATATTCTAATAAGGTATCCTCCATTTTTACATAATGTCCCCAGATGACAGAATCTCCTAAAACAAGAAGCGGATATTTGGCGGCGGCCGCGCCGCTCCAGCGGGCAAAGAGCCAGTAGTCATCCATAAGTTCAGAGGGCAGGCGATAACCGGGCGAGAGACCCGATTTGTCTGATTCCGGCCAGAACCGGGGAAAGAAGAAAAGAAGGCCCAGGAGAATAGCGGTTAGGGCTAGCCAGTCTTTCCCGGACAAGCGCACCGGATTAGAACTGAAAATAAATGAAGGCTTCATGCCCCGTTCCCCCGACAATAAACAGGTAAATAAAAATAAAGAGCATCGCCCCGGCTCGCACCGGAGCCAGCGCCAGGAAATCTTTTATCTTAGATTCATGGAGAAACTGATAGAACCAGATAGAAAGACAGAGAAAGAGGGCTAACAAGGGAAACCGGAAATCCCGGAAAGTGAAGGCAAAGATGCGGTTGATAATGAGGAGAGCATCATTAAAGCTGGCCGCCCGGAAGAATATCCAGGCAAAGGTAACAAAGCTAAAGGTAGCTAACTGTTTAAAGAGCTTAGGAACCCTCTCTTTATAGAATTCCGACCTTTCTAACTCTCGGGTGAGGAGCACCCCCAGGCCATGTAATGCCCCCCAGATAACGAATGTCCAGGCCGCCCCATGCCAGAGCCCCGAGATGACAAAGGTGAGAAATAAATTTTTGTAGGTGTTGAATTTGCCCCGACGATTTCCTCCTAAGGGGATATAAACATAGTCTTTAAACCAGGTGGAAAGGGTGATATGCCAGCGCCTCCAGAAATCACCCAGCCCGGTGGCTAAATAAGGATTGTTGAAGTTAAGGCTGAGATTAAAACCCATCATCCGGGCTATCCCTCGGGCCATATCCACATAACCGCTAAAATCAAAATAGATCTGCCAGGCAAAGGCAAAGGTAGCCAGGGTTAAAGAAAGGCTGTCAAAAAGGGCCGGAGCGGCAAAAACCCGGTCCACATACATAGCCAAAAAGTCAGCCACAGCCACCTTCTTAAAAAGCCCCACAAAGAATAAAGAAAGGCCGTCGCTGATATTCTCCCGGGAGATTTTCGGTTTCTCTGCCAGCTGAGGAAGTAAATCCCGGGACCTCTCAATGGGGCCGGCAATCAACTGGGGGAAAAAGGAGACAAAAGTGGCAAAACGGATAAAACTGAGTTCCTTTTTAATCTTACCCCGATAAAAGTCTATGGTATAACTCATCGCCTGAAAGGTAAAAAAGGATATTCCTACCGGAAGCAATAATCCCGGGTCGCGAATAGTAAAGTCTATTCCCACCCAGGAAAAAAGCCCCGTCACGCTCTCAGCGAAAAAACCGGCGTACTTAAAGACCGCTAAAGGTAAAAGACTATTAATAATGCTGGCTATAAACCATCTTTTTTTCTTCCGGCTTTTAGCCATCCCTAAAACTAGAAAATAATTAGCGGCCGTTACATAAAGGATCAGGATAAGATAAGGGGGATTCCACCAGCCATAAAAGAAGTAACTGCTCACTAA
>CAZUTJ010000230.1:0-2136 GCA_964622875.1 uncultured bacterium | reverse complement strand
GGAATGGCCCTTAGCAAAAAGTTGGAACCTCTTGAGCTTAAAACCGGTTATCTACTTAGCTAATGTTGGGGAGGAGATGCACAAATCGCTGGGGGACTATCCCTATAGCAAACAAGTCAGGGAAATCGCTGGAAGGGAAAAGAGAGAGTTGGTTTATCTTTCCGCTAAGCTGGAGGCAGAGGTAGCGGAATTGGGGGAGGAGGCCGGAGAGTTTCGGAAGGAGATGGGAATTTCTCCTGACCTTAGCTTAACTAAATTGATTCAGGCCAGCTTCCGTCTCCTGAGATTAATTACCTTTTATACGGTAGCCAGGAACAAAGTAAGGGCCTGGACGATACATAAGGGAGCAAAGGTTAAAGAAGCCGCTGGCAAGGTGCATTCCGATATAGAGAAAAGATTCATCCGGGCTGAAGTAGTGTCCTTCGAGGACCTGGACAAATCAGGTTCGTTAGCTGAGGCCAGAGAGAAGGGATTAATCGGGATGGAGGGGAAAGAGTATGCGGTTAGGGAAGGAGATGTTATTTACTTTCGATTCTCTTGACATATTGGATTTTCAATCCGATACTGATTGCCGAGCGTAGCGAGGGATATCTTGACAAAGCCTTTTCCTCCTGCTATAGTGATTAGGGCGTCACAAAAGTGCCGCCCTTGATTACACAGATTAAAAAGAAGATTATGCCGATTAAAAAAGTGTTGGAAAATATCCATAAAATCTGTGTAATCTATGTCTTAAATCTATGTAATCGGGTATAATCAGTGTTATACCAGGAGGGTAAAGATGGCGGATTATGAAGGTATCTTTATTATTGATGCTAAGTTAGGAGAGAAAGAAGTTGAAAAGGCTATAGTTGGAGTAGAGGAAGTGATCGGTAAGAATGAGGGGAAGGTGGAGAAAAGGGATAGCTGGGGGAAGAAAAATTTAGCCTATGAGGTCAGGGACAGGAAAGAGGGTTTTTACTTCGTGGTGAATTTTCAGGCAGAGCCAAAAACTATACGGGAATTAGAGAAACCCTATCGGTTGAACGAGGCCATTTTGCGGCATCTGATTTTACGCCGAACTCGATCTGACAAGCGGACAGGGGGTACAGAGCAAGAAAGAAAAACTGTATAGGACGCAGACGGGCGCAGATAGAATTAAAAACTAAAGAAAACTCTAACCACAGAGGCACAGAGGCACAGAGAAATACTTAAAAAACTTTATAACCACAGATTACCCACCCTCCTGAGGCGGGCAGGGATTATCACCAGATTAGAACTTAAAATTGATAGAAACATTAGCTATTAAATCTTTTTCTGTGTAAATCTGGTGAAATCTTGTGGTTTATATTTTGCCCTTGGGGTTCTCCTCTATGAACTTTGTATCTTTGTGCCTCTGTGGTTAAAGTTTTTTCGGCCAGCTGGCGCTGTGGTTAAAGTTTTCTTGTTATTGAGCGAGGAGGATAGGGATAATGGCTAATTTAAATCAGGTCTTTTTAATTGGGCGTTTGACCAGAGATCCAGAGCTGCGTTATGTGCCTAGCGGAAAGGCAGTGGCTAATCTGGGCTTAGCCACCAGCCGGGTCTTTACCACTCAAGCGGGGGAAAGGAGGGAGGAAGTCTGCTTTGTCCGGATAGTAGTTTGGGGAAAGCAGGCAGAGAATTGCAGTCAGTATCTGAATAAAGGAAGCCAGATTTTCGTGGAGGGAAGACTCCAGAGCCGCAGTTGGGAGGCGGAAGATGGAGCCAAGAGGAACACCTTAGAAGTGGTGGCCAGGAGAATCCAGTTCTTAGATAAAATTGGTAAATCGACAGGGGGGGGAGAAATCAATCGAGAGGAAGCAGATAAGGCAGTAGAAGAAGAGACACCCTTCTCGGGGGAGAATAATTTATGAGAGGGAAGGAGAGTAAGCGCGCAGATAAAAAGCGGAGAGACGTAAAGGGAGCTTTGGTCAGGAGGAAGCGACCCTGTAAGTTCTGTAGAGGCAAAGTAAAGGAGATAGATTTCAAGATAGTGAGCAGACTTCAAAATTATATTACTGAGCGGGGGAAGATTCTCCCCCGGCGGATATCGGGTAATTGTGCTAAGCATCAAAAGCAACTGACCCTGGCTGTCAAGAGGGCCAGGCAACTTGCCCTTTTGCCCTTTGTAGCTAAATA
>CAZUTJ010000229.1:0-2193 GCA_964622875.1 uncultured bacterium | reverse complement strand
TGAATACTTACGAAAGAGTCATCGGTAGGGGGTTATCTTGCTGGAGAAGAAACTACCCCTGGATTATCTTAAATTATTCTGCAGTTTTAGTGTGCTTGGTGTCTTTGTGGCTCTACCTGAGTAGTTGTATGGATGGAGAAGCGAGGAAAAGGAATAAAGGTGAGAGAGAATACTGAAGGTTATTTAGAGAGTATTCCGATAAGAAAGAGGGCTGTAAAACTAGACAGTGAACTGAACAGATGGACTGAAATCTTAAAAAATGACTACAGTGCTCAAAAAATAATTATCTTTGGTTCATTTGCCAATGGTAAAATAAGCAGATGGTCAGATATAGACCTGGTTATTATAAAAGATACTGAAAAATCTTTTTTAGACCGAATTAAAGAGGTTTTTTTACTTCTTCATCCTCAAGTGGGGGTGGATATTCTCGTCTATACTCCTCAAGAGTTTAAGAGCTTGAGTGCCAGGAGGATATTTTTCCAAAAAGAAATCAATGCCAAAGGGATAACCATATATGAAAGAGGAAGCTAAAAGATGGATTGACTTCGCCTATGAAGATTTAAGGATGGCAGAGCTGGCCTTGAAAGAGAAAATTTATAATCAAGTTTGTTATCACTCTCAGCAGGGTGTGGAAAAGGCTTTAAAGGGATTTATCGAATTCAAGGGTGGGATTCATCCTCAAACGCACAAGCTAGCAGATATCCTTCCCTTAATATTTGAAAATCCGTTTGCTGATATAAAAGATGAGATTCTTCTCCTGGACCGTTTTTATATTCCTACTCGCTATCCCGATGCTTTACCAGGAGGTTTATCGGAAGGGCTGCCAAATGAAAAGGATGGAGAAGAAGCAATAAAGGTTGCCCGAATGGTATTTGAAAGGGCTAAGAAAGAGGTGGGAGTATGACTACTCGCGGATAAGCTGAAGGTATACGTTCCTGGATAGAATAGGAAGCAGGGTTCAATTTGTAAAAAAGCAGCAAATTAAACAGGTAAGTAGCGATCGTTATGCTGATGCCAGGGTCTTATTACGCCATCAAAGATACAATGCCGCCATTAAGACAGGTATAAGGCAGAATAATATCACCCACAAGATAATGAAGGTGATTGGAAAGGGATTAGCAGAGCGTAAGATGTCGGCAAAGGTAGAATATGAGAAAAGCGCCTTACGGGGGCGGTACCGATTTTATGTCGTCTCCGACAAATTTGATAAACTGTCCAATGCTGAGAGACAGGATATAGTCTGGCGAATTATCAAAGATAATCTGGAACCAGCCGACACGCTTAAGAATTACCATGGCTCTAACCTTGACGGAAAAAGAAGCCCGGGGTGAGTTTTAGTAGCCGTAAGGGGGTAAGGGAGGCAATTATTTTATGTCCATTTCAATTGCTACGGAGCCAACTGTTCTTAAAGTTGACAAAGATGATGTTGTTCGCGTGGGAAACACACGAGTAACTTTGGATATTATAATAGAGGCTTTCTGGCAAGGGGAAACAGCGGAAGAGATTGTCCAGCAGTATTCCTCTCTAAATTTGGCAGATATTTATGCTGTGCTTGGCTACTATTTACGACATCGCTCAGAGATAGATGTTTATCTCCAGCGGCGGCAACAGCAGTCTGAAAAAGCACGCAGGCAAAATGAAAGCCGGTTTGACCCCCAGGGTGTGCGCGCACGCTTGTTAGCCCGAAGTAGTCACCAGGGGGCGTAGATCGTGCTGCGTTTTGCCGCTGATGAGAACTTTAATAACGATATTATCCGGGGTTTGTGGCGTCATAAGCTCCACTTAGACATTGTTCGTGTACAGGATGCCGGACTTTCAGGGGCGAGTGATAGAATGGGTAGCCCAGGAACGACGAGTGCTTTTGACGCATGATGTTAGTACGATCACTCATTATGCATATGAACGAATACGGGCCGGCAAGTCTATGCCAGGCGTATTTGAAGTTAGCCGAGTGGTTCCCATAGGTGAAGTTATAGAGGATATTCTTTTATTGGCTGAGTGTAGTCAAGAAAACGAATGGGAAGGTCAAGTGCGTTATTTACCATTTACATAATCTGTAACTGTTCACGGTTACAGCTACTTAGGCTGAAGGCTATTAAGCTGAAGGTGCAAAATGTAGAGCCAGGGGGATAGAGAGGTTCTTAATTCTTAATTCTTAATTCTTAATTCTTAATTCTTAATTCTTAATTCTTA
>CAZUTJ010000228.1:0-2196 GCA_964622875.1 uncultured bacterium | reverse complement strand
TTTTGAGTCTGATAAAGACTCTTCATCAAAAGCAAAAGATGACCATTGCCCTGGTAACCCATGAATTAAATGAGGTTATCGACTGTGCTCGGAAATTTATATTTTTAAAATCCGGGAAAAGTAAATCGCCTGGAGCAGTTGTCCTGCCGGCAACTGGGGATTCTAAGGGGGCAAGTAGAAATTCCTATAAGATTTTTGCCCGGGAGGAATTAAACGAGGCTCTGCTTTCCGAAATTTTTTCCACCCCCATAAAGTTAAAAGAGATAGACCAAAAAACATTTATTCTCTAATAGGTGAGTCTTTAGTGAACGCCGCTTCCCACGAAATAAAAAATCCCCCCCATCCCCCTTTTTCAAAGGGGGAGAAAGGGGGATTAGTGAATATTTACTCTAAGAGGATGGGCGACATGTTAGAAATCTTTAGAGAACCCTTTATGCAAACTGCTCTTTTAGGCAGCTTAATAACTGCTTGCCTTTGTGCCTATTTAGGGGTATTTGTCATCTTAAAGCGGGTTGTTTTTGTGGGGATAGTTCTTTCCCAGGCAGCGGCGCTGGGCCTGGCCCTGGGGTTATTCATCGGGATTGACCCGCTCATCGGCGCTTTTATTTTAACTCTTCTGGGCGTTCTTTTATTCTGGATTCCTTTTACGGAAAAGAATATTTCCCGGGAGACTTTTTTAGGATTTACCTATGCTTTTTGTGCCAGCCTGGCTATTATCTTAATTGCTAAGAATCCCCTGGCTACCGCCAGAGGCTTTGACCTCATTGCCGGAAATCTGCTTTTTATAACCGGGGGGGATTTGATAATTTTAGGAATCACCTCTGTTGTCATTATCGCAGTGCACGCTATTTTCTTTAAAGAATTTGTCTTCATCTCCTTTGACCGAGAAACGGCCCTGACCACCGGACTTAAGGCCAATCGTTTAGACCTTTTGCTCTATATGACCATAGGGATTGTGATTAGCTTGTCTATGAGGATCAGCGGGATAATTTTTGTCTTTGCTTCGCTAATTATTCCGGCGATGATCGGCTTAATTCTGGCCCGGCGCCTGGGGATGATCTTTTTTATTTCCAGTGCCGCCGCCGCCTTGTGTGTAGTCATAGGCCTTTCCCTTTCTTACCTCTGGGACCTGCCTTCCAGCCTGACCATTGTCGGTACCTACAGCGCTCTTTTCCTGGGCCTCTACAGCCTCCTTTTTCTCTCCTCCTTTTTGTGGCGATTAGGCAAGACTTAAAAATCTGACAAAAGGAAATATGTTGACAGAGGCGATTTGTCACGGTAGAATGTCAGGTGTGAAAGCTCAGCCAATCCCATTATTGCCCGGCTTGACCGGGTAATCCAGTTACAGTTACCTTGTAATTATGGTATAATGAAGATTATGCCAGGAATTGATCATGAAAAACAAAGACAGTTATTCAGAGCACAGTAATTTAGAGAAAGTTTATCTGGGCGCGGGAGGGCTTGACAAACCCGATCAAAAGAAGAAAAAGAAGCTGCTCTCTATGCCGGTAAAATCCCTTGATTTAACTGAGGTGGGGTCGGTAAGCGATCTTGTGGACGGCTATATGTCTATGTCCATCCAGGCTCGGGTCCTGGGCAAGTGTGCCCGGGTATATGAGAATATGCTGAAAGACCCGGCCCGTCCCACTATCTTCCTGGGATTAGCCGGCCCCCTTATTGCGGGAGGGCTAAGAAAAGTTATCAGGGATATGATCGCCTATGGAATTGTTGATGTGATTGTTTCTACCGGAGCCATCCTCTACCAGGATCTCTATCAGGCTTTAGGACATAAGCACTATATTGGCTCCCCGGATGCTAACGACACTCATCTCAGGGATCTTTTCATCAACCGTATCTATGATACTTATGTAGATGATGAAAAATTTGTAAAGACTGATATCTGGGTGGGGAAATTCGCTGACGGCCTGGTGCCCCGGGCTTATTCCAGCCGGGAGTTTCTCCACTTATTAAGCCAAAAAATAAAAGATGAGAATTCCATCCTGAAGACGGCGGCTAAATTTGGGGTCCCGGTTTTCTCCCCTGCTCTTAACGATTCCAGTATCGGAATAGGATTAACCGACCATTATCACTTGAAGCGCCGGGCCGGTAAACCCAGGATTATTTTAGACTCCATAAGGGATAATTATGAGTTAACCCAGTTGGTAGTAAAGTCTAAGAAAACAGCCGCTATTTATG
>CAZUTJ010000227.1:0-2202 GCA_964622875.1 uncultured bacterium | reverse complement strand
CTATTCCCAGAAAAAGCAAGTGACCGCCATCCAGGATGGGAATAGGCAAAATATTAAAGATGGCCAGAGCCACGCTCACCAGTCCTATCCATGACAATATTGTCGGCAAACCCAGCCTAACTACCTGTCCGGTCATATAAATGATCCCCACCGGACCGCTAAGTTCATCCGTCGATACCTGTCCCCGCAGCATCCTCCAGACAGTTTTATAGGTCATCGTGGTAATAAATAAAGTTCTTCTTCCCCCTTCATAGAAAGACCTCATAAATCCATAACGGACAAGAACGGTATCCGGGGAAGGGGTAATTCCGATGAGGCCAATCCGGATATCTTCGCCAAATATGTCCCTCCCGTCTCCCTCCTGGGGGATGATAGTCAACTCCAGGTGTTCTCCCTCCCGGTCAACAAGAAAAGATAATGGCTTCCCCGGGCTAGCCCGGACAATCTCCGTCATCTCTTCCCAAAAAGAGATGTTTTCCCCTTCAATACCGATAATCTTATCTCCCGGTCGCAAGTTCGCCTGAGCGGCCGGCATATCTTCCATCACTTCCCCAATGCGTGAGGTTAAGGTGGGGCTGCCCAGAAGAAAAGCTAAAGAAAGCGCAAAAAACCCAAAGAGATAGTTGACAATAACCCCGGCGATGATAATAAAAGAGCGCTTTCCCACGCTCTTACTTAAAAATTCTCCTTCTTTCACCGGAGAATCTGCTCCGGATAATTCCCCGGCCAGCTTGACATACCCCCCCAGAGGAATAGCCGAAAGGAGGAATTCCGTACCTCCTCTTTTAAATCCGGCCAGGCGCGGGCCAAAACCCAGAGAAAATTTCTCTACCTTAACTCCCATTCTCTTAGCCGCTAAGAAATGACCCCATTCATGAACAAAGATAATAAGCCCGAAAAGAAAGGCGACGATGATTGCCACTAGCATGATTTTTTAAACCTCCTCTACGACCAGTTCCGCTTGCCGGCGGGCCCAGCGATCAGCCTCTATGATACTATCCAAATCAAAATCATTCGGGGGATGATGTTCTTCCATAACCTTCCTGGAAACTTCACCGATATCAAGAAATTTTATCTTCCCTCCCAAAAAAGCCTCTACGGCTACTTCGTTAGCCGCATTAAGAACCGCGGGCATCGTCTTTCCCATCCGACCGGCTTGGTAAGCATATTGCAGACAAGGAAATTTATCCGGATTCGGGGCCCGGAAGGTAAGCGGCGAGCTTTTTACCAGGTCCAGAGCCGGCAGCTGATTAGGAATCCTTTCCGGATAAGTCAAAGCCCACTGAATGGGTATTCTCATATCGGTTATCCCTAAAAGAGCCATCATGGAGCCATCCACAAATTCTACCAAAGAATGAACCTTTGATTGAGGATGAATGACTACCTCTATACGAGCAATGTCTATATCAAAGAAATGGCTGGCCTCAATAACCTCCAGACCTTTATTCATTAAGGTGGCTGAGTCAATGGTAATCTTCCGGCCCATTTTCCAGGTGGGATGGTTAAGAGCCTCTTCCGGAGTAATTGAGGACAGAGCCTCTTGATCCCAATCATAAAAAGGGCCGCCGGAGGCCGTCAAGATTAGCCTTTTGACCTCTTTTCCCCCCCCACCCTGCAAACACTGGAAGATAGCATTAGGCTCACTATCAATAGGGAGAAGAGCAACTTTTGCCTTCTTCGCTTCTTCCCGGAGAAGTCTCCCGGCCATCACCATAGCCTCTTTGCTGGCTAAAGCTACGCTCTTCCCGGAGCGAATAGCTTCCAGGGTAGGAATAAGAGAAGGGGCTCCCACGATAGCCGAGACTACTAAATCCGCTTCTTTATACTTAGCCACTTCCACCAGGCCCTCTTCACCCGAGAGAACCTTTACCCCATTAGAAGTCCAGGCGCCAGGGCGGACGGCATCCGCCTGAGGCGGATTACTTTTAACGAGGCGAAATTTCTTCCCTCTAACCCGTTTCTTTAACTCTTCAGCCCCTTCCAGAAGAGTTACTAACTCCGGACGATACTCTCCTATCTGCCTCTCTAAAATATCAATCTCCCTTTTCCCGGTAAGACCCACCACCTCGAATCTATCAGGAAAAGCGGCTACCACCTTCAGGGTGTTCTCCCCTATGGAACCGGTAGAGCCAAGAATAATTAGGCGCTTCTTTTTCATAAACTATCGCCTCTGAATATGCCCGGGGACAGGCACATTCTACG
>CAZUTJ010000226.1:0-2203 GCA_964622875.1 uncultured bacterium | reverse complement strand
CTTACTTAGATAAGAATCTAAGCGGGGAAGAAATGGCCCGGGTGGAAGGGCATCTAAGAACCTGTTCCCGTTGTCCCCAGGAGCTGGAAAGGTTAAAGAGAACTGTCTATCTGGTGAGCTCCCTGGAGGAAGTGGAGCCGCCGCCGGGTTTCCTGGGTAGCGTCCGCAGTCGGATTGAGCCAGAGTTAGCCTGGAAAAGGTGGGTAAGAAAGGCTATCTTCCCCATTCACATCAAAATCCCTCTGGAGGCTTTAGCGGCTATATTCATCATGGCCATCATTATCTATGTTAGCCGACCCGACCATCTCAGCCGCCAACCGCTGGAATTAGTTAGGCAGGAGGAGAAGGAAGAGATAATGGAGCCGGAGGAGATAACCCGGGCAAAAGTGGCCACTGAACCTTTAGCCCCCAGGGCCCTCGCTCATAATCGGCGGGAAAGAGAGGAAGAAAAGGCAAAAATCTTTGTCCGGAGACCCCCGGAGATGCCGCCAAAGGCCAAGGTGGAGGTAATTTCTCAAGATTTTGCTCCTGGCGAGATAATTATTACATTTTATGATAAGGTTACAGAGGAGGAAGCCAGGGCATTAGTTAAATCTCATAGTTTAATCTGGGAGTCTCATTTTCCGAGACTGTTCCGTTTCTGGGTTAAAGTATTGATTGGTTCCCCTGAAGATTATATAGATGATTTAGAATCCAGCAATATTGTTTTATGGGCAAATCACAGAGGAAATCCACAAGGAGAACCTGGTGCAAAGTATATTTTGGTGCAATTTAACATCAGAGCCACAAATGAAACTGCTCATGAGTTAATCGAATCCTTTGCCGGTTTAAAGGTTTCATCCAGTCATTATGGCCTAAAATGGGGCGTTGTTAAGGTTCCTGAAGGCGAGGAACAAAAGTGGATGGAAACTTTTGAAAAGGAGGACCTGGTTAGACACGCCCAACTGAACCGCATCTACCGGATCCCCCGTCCCCCCGATGACCGCAAGAAAAAAGAGCTTCCAGCGCTAACGCCGGCTCCTCCAGGAGCAGATAACGCCGGAGGGACAATCCCCAAAGGTATTAGCGCTATCATAAATGCCAATAATCAATTTGCTTTAGACCTTTATTCTAAGCTCAGAAAGGAAGAGGGAAATATCTTTTTCTCTCCCTCTAGTATCTCTCTGGCCCTGGCCATGACCTATGAAGGGGCCCGCGGGCAAACTGCCGAGGAAATAGGCTCCGTATTTCATTTCCCGAAAGACGATGCCATCCGTCGGTCAGCATTTGCCGCCCTTCACCATCAGCTCAACCGGGAGAGCGTTAAATATGAACTGCGGACCGCCAATGCCCTCTGGATTCAAAGCGGTTTTCCCCTGTTATCTGAATACCTGGACATAATTAAAAAATACTATGGGGGAAAGGCAGCCAATGTTGATTTTGCCGGAGCTGCTGAGGAGGCGCGGCAAATAATCAACAGTTGGGTAGAAGATAAGACAAATAACAAAATCAGGGATTTATTTCCCCCGGGTTCTTTGAGCCCCTTAATGCGTCTTGTTCTTACCAATGCCATTTATTTCCAAGGAACATGGGTAAAACAATTTGATGAAAGCGATACTCGAGAAGAAGATTTTAGGATAAGTGAAGAGAAGACAGTCAAGGTTCCTTTGATGAGACGTACTGACAGAGAGGCTATATTTAACTATGCCGAAACGGAAGAGCTGCAAATTCTGGAAATGCTCTACGAAGGTGAAGAACTATCTATGGTAGTTCTTCTTCCCAAAAATAAGGCTCTGTCATCTCTTGAAGAATCACTTACTTTAGAGAGACTAAATCAATGGAAAAGTGGGCTTAGAGAACAACGCGTTAAGGTTTTTTTTCCTAAGTTCACCTTTACGAGCAAGTATCCTCTAAGCGCAAAACTTAAAGAGATGGGTATGCCCTCAGCTTTCACTCCCGGGGCCGCAGATTTCTCCGGGTTAGATGGCACCAAAAATCTTTTTATTCACACTGTTGTTCACCAGGCCTTTGTGGAGGTGAGCGAAGAAGGGACCGAAGCTGCCGCTGCCACCGGTGTGGGTATAGGAATAACCTCAGTGGGACCAAGGATTCCGGTATTTCGGGCCGACCGTCCCTTCCTATTTATGATCCGAGAGAGGAGCACCGGAAAGATCCTCTTCCTGGGAAGAGTGGTTAATCCGGCCGCTTAACTCCTGCGGAGTTT
>CAZUTJ010000225.1:0-2224 GCA_964622875.1 uncultured bacterium | reverse complement strand
CATTTGTCATTTATTTTTATATAGAGGGTTATCTTGCCTACTCATTCTCAGCGCTATGATATCATTGTTATCGGAGGAGGGCATGCGGGTTGTGAGGCGGCCCTGGCTGCGGCCCGGATGGGCAAAAGGACTCTCCTTCTCACTATGAACCTGGATACCATCGCCCTGATGTCTTGTAACCCGGCCATTGGGGGTTTAGCCAAGGGGCAATTAGTTAAAGAAATTGATGCCCTGGGCGGGGAGATGGGAAAGGCTATTGATGCTACCGGTATCCAGTTCCGCACCTTGAATAAGAAGAAAGGGCCGGCCGTGCGCTCCTCCCGGGCCCAGGCAGATAAACAAGACTACCGGCTTTACCTGAAATCCATTTTAGAAGGCCAACTGAACTTGAATCTAAAGCAGGGAACAGGAGAGAAAATTCTTACCGAGAAAGGTATTATCCGGGGAGTAGAGACTAACCTTAAAGAGAAATTGTTTTGTAAAGCTCTTATTGTTGCCCCGGGAACATTCTTGAATGGACTGATTCATATTGGCCTCCATCATTTTCCCGGCGGCCGGATGGGGGATTTTTCCTCCCGGCAACTTCCCCCCTCCTTAAAGAAATTGGGGTTACGAACGGGGAGGTTCAAGACGGGAACCTGCCCTCGCTTAGAAGGGAAGAGCCTTAATCTTTCTCAGCTTGCTATTCAGGAAGGAGATGAAGATCCTTCCCCTTTCTCCTTTTCTACCCCGAGTTTGAAGGGGGAACAGCTTCCTTGTTACCTTACCTATACTAATCGCCGAAGTCACCGCCTCATCCGGGATAATCTGCATCGTTCTCCTCTTTATGCCGGGGTAATAAAAGCTACCGGGGTAAGATATTGTCCTTCTATTGAGGACAAAGTAATGAAGTTTCCTGATAAGGAGAGACATCAGATATTCTTAGAGCCCGAGGGACGTCATACCGGAGAATTTTATCCTAACGGACTTTCCACCAGTCTCCCCTTAGAGGTGCAGTTGAAGATGCTGCGCACCATCAAGGGATTAGAAAAGGTAGAGATAACCCGCCCGGGTTATGGTATTGAACATGACTATGTGGAGCCTACTCAGCTCAGGCCTACTTTAGAAACTAAGCTGATTAAGAGGCTTTATTTAGCCGGTCAGATTAATGGGACTACCGGTTACGAGGAAGCGGCGGCCCAGGGACTTCTAGCGGGAATAAATGCAGCCTTAGCCCTGGAGGAAAAAGAGCCGCTTATCCTGGATCGCTCGGAGGCTTATATCGGAGTTTTAATAGATGATCTCGTGACCAAAGGAACGAATGAGCCCTACCGCATGTTTACTTCCCGGGCCGAATATCGTCTGCTCTTGCGGGAAGATAACGCTGATTTAAGATTGCGGGAGAAAGGTTATCGGGTCGGGTTGGTCAGTCGGAAAGAGTATGAGAGGGCGGAAGAAAAGAGGAAGAGTATAGCCGGGGAAATTAACCGGCTCAAAAAGGCGAGAATCAATTCCAACTGCGTCCTTAACCAGAAGCTCCGGAACTTAGGCAGCTCTCCTTTAAAGCATAGCCTTACTCTGGCCGAACTCCTCTGCCGTCCGGAGATTTCTTATGCGGATTTGACGAACTTGGCCAGGGGAGGGAAGAACAAAATTCCCCCCGAGGTGGCTCAGCAGGTGGAAATCGAGATCAAATATGAGAATTATATGATGAGGGAGGCGCAGGAGGTAGAGAAGTTCCGGAGGATGGAGAGGGCGAGAATTCCCGGGGATTTTGATTTTCAGAGTCTGGGGGGATTTTCCGGCGAAGTGAGAGAAAAATTATCCCGGATAAAACCCCTCTCTCTGGGTCAAGCTTCCCGCATCTCCGGCGTTACTCCGGCGGCTATCTCTATTCTCATGGTTCATCTGAAAAGACGAGGGTTGATTTAAGGGTAAAAGGTAATTACTCAAGTATTGCCACAAAGACACGAAGAACACTAATAAGACTAAAAGCTGTTTGTTAGTTAACAGTTAGGTTGAAGGCTGTTAGTTTATCTCTGCTCTGCCCTAATGCTCTTTGCTCTAGGCCTTGCACTTTCAGTCTTCAGCCTAATAGGCTTTGTGTAGTTTTATTGATTTACTCTGACACTCTGGTGCACTGGTGTGCTTTGATACTCTAATGTGCCTTTGTGTCTTGGTGTCTTGGTGGCTAAAAAAACTGTGATTCAGACAGTAGATCGGATACCACCGTAACTTCCCCATA
>CAZUTJ010000224.1:0-2239 GCA_964622875.1 uncultured bacterium | reverse complement strand
TTAAAAAAACAAAAGAATTAATTGAAGAATTGAAATCAATATCCAAAATGCTTCAATCGTTGTCTGGTTCATTAAAAAAACTGTGAACTGTAAACCGACAACCGTGAACGGTTACGGTTATACTTTGCCCTCTACTCTCTGCTTTGGTCTAGTTACTAAGTTTCCTTGGTGTCCTTATGTCTTAGTGGCTAAATAGTTGCAAGTTAGAATCTTTTTTCCGGTTCCGCAAAACTATCCCCGGCCTAGCCGTTATATTTATACCTCGAAATTTCCATCTCCCACAGGTAGACAGTTAGACAGGGTACAGATAGACTGTTAAACTGTCAGACAGATTTTCCTGATAACCGTTCACGGTTGATAAATACATAAAAGCAAGAGGTTCAAAAGATTGTTGATTATTAAAGGTGTTTGCTGTGAACTGCAAACCGACAACCGTAAACGGTTACTGTTCCTGATCGGGTGAAAAAACTTGTTTGATGTAGCTGTTTATGCTATGATAATTTTATAGATAGATTTGTTGTTTGGGGGGCAAAAAGTATGGTGGATTATTATCCTGGCCGGGAAGAATTTGGGCGGCTGACTAAAAAGGGAAACTTGATTCCTGTTTATCGGGAGATACTGGCGGATATGGAGACGCCGGTCTCGGCCTTCCGCAAGATTGCGGGTACGGGGTATGCTTATCTTTTGGAGAGCGTGGAGGGAGGGGAGAAGTTAGGGCGCTATTCCTTCCTGGGCAGCGTTCCGGAGCTTATCTTTAAGAGCAAGGGAAGAAAAGCAGAGATTAGCCGGGGCCGGAAGAAAAGGACCCTGGTTGTCAAGAGTGATCCCCTGCAGGCCTTAAAAGAGGTTATGTCGAGGTATAAGCCCGTTGTCCTTAAAGGATTGCCTCGTTTCCCGGGAGGAGCCGTGGGCTATATCGGTTACGATATGGTTCGCTTCTTTGAAAAACTTCCTCAGAAAAATATTGATGATTTGAATTTGCCCGACTGCATTTTTGTTTTCAGCTCTTGCCTGGTGATATTTGACCATACCAAGCATACTATTAAGGTTGTCTCCAACGCTTTCCTGGAAAATAACGCCCTCTCCACCCGCCGGCAGGTAGATCAAGCTTATGAATTGGCTAAAGAGAAGATAGACAAAATTATTGATCGGCTAAAAAAACCGGTGAGGACTATTTTTCGCCCCGGGGGTGAGAAAGATAAGGCTAAGCTAAAATCTAACTTTACCCGGCCGGATTTTATCAAGGGGGTAAAAAAGGCCAAGGATTATATAAGAGCCGGGGATGTTATTCAGGTGGTTCTTTCTCAGAGATGGGAGAAGAAGACAAAAGCCGCCCCCTTTGATTTCTATCGGGCTTTGCGCTCAGTTAATCCTTCGCCTTATATGTATTTTCTGAAATTTGGCGATTTGAAGATAGTCGGCTCCTCCCCGGAAATTCTGGTGCGTGCCGAAGAGGGCAAGATTACCTTAAGACCCATCGCCGGGACCCGGCCCCGGGGAGAAGATGAAGAAGGAGACGAAACCTTAAGGAAGGAATTATTAGCTGACTCCAAAGAGAGGGCCGAGCACATCATGCTTGTTGACCTGGGAAGAAATGATGTGGGGAGGGTGTGTCATTATGGCAGCGTCGGCGTTGACGAATTGATGACCGTAGAGAAGTATTCCCATGTCATGCATATTGTCTCCAATGTGGTGGGGAAATTGCGGAGAGGAAAGAATCAATTTGATGTCCTGCGGGCTTGTTTCCCGGCCGGGACGGTAACCGGCGCTCCTAAGGTGAGGGCTATGGAGATAATTGAGGAGCTGGAACCAACAGTTAGGGGCCCTTATGCGGGAGCGGTGGGCTATTTTAGCTTCTCCGGAAACCTGGATAGCTGCATTACTATCAGAACTATAATTGTTAAGAGTGATACGGCTTATGTCCAGGCCGGAGCGGGAATTGTCGCCGATTCCCAGCCGGAGAGGGAATACGAGGAGACGAAAAACAAGGCCCAGGCCCTCCTCAAAGCTATGGAAATGGCCGAGCAAGGGTTAGACTGCTAAATTGTTAGACTGTTAAACTGCTAAATTGTTAAACTGCTAAATTGTTAAATTGCTTGTAACCACTCAGGTCGCCAGGTTCAGGATTCTTGCGGTACAGCAAAAAATTACTTCAAAGAAAATCTGTGTAATCGGGTTTTGGAATCTGTGTAATCAGCCGAACGAAGTGAGGCCTATCTTGAAAGTATAGGAATTTCAA
>CAZUTJ010000223.1:0-2256 GCA_964622875.1 uncultured bacterium | reverse complement strand
GATATTTTTAAGGTGGCCAGGAAAAGAGGCCTGAAGACCCTTTTTCGGAGCAATGGGGCGATGGCTCCAGAAGCCCTTAAGAAGGATGAATGTGAGAAGGGGTTGATTCGCCGGACTCACTTTGCTATAATGAGCAACTATATGGAAGAGGGTAAGTGTAAATTTTGGGGGCAGGAAATTCCAGGAATTTGGCAATGAACCCGGTTAGAAATTTTAAAAATAAAATCTTTGCAGGAGAAGATAAACCTCGAATTGTGAAAGGCGTAAAAAAATCGGTTATTCAAAGCATCTGGGATTTTTTAGGGCTCCCCTTGAGAACCATTATCCTTAATGAAAAAATGCAGAAGAGACTGCGCGTTACTGCTTTCAAGGAAGAGAGGCTCAAGTTTATTCTCCCATTATTGGAAGGAAAAGTTTTAGATATAGGATGCGGGAAAAACGAACTGGTCAATATGTATAGAAAATCAGGAGGAGAAGGGATAGGCGTTGACATCTTTCCTTTTGAAGGTGTTGATTATGTAGTAGATACTACTAATCTACCCTTTGAAGATGGAGAATTTGATACCGTTACTATGATTGCTTGTCTCAATCATATCCCCTTCAACAAGAGAGACAGCGTCTTATCTGAGGCTTATAGGGTTTTGAAGGACGGAGGGAGATTGTTATTGACCATGATCGGTAGTTTTTCAGGCTGGTTCTGTCATAAATTATGCTGGTGGGACTTCGACCAGAATGAAAGAGGAATAGATAAGGAAAAGGAAGATTATGGACTATCAAAGAGATATATAATGGAGATTTTAGATAAAAATGGATTTCAATTTATTCGCCGGTGGCGATTTGGTTATATGCTGAATAATTTATTTGTCTTCAAAAAAAAGCCGGCGGTTAGAGAATAAAAATGCAGTCAATTATTGCTGATGTTTTTACATTTATTGTGGATAGGGGAAGAATTTTATTCCTTATAATAAGCATAGCTGTTTTGATAGAGGGATTACTTTATCTTTTCTTTCCCCAAAAAGTGAAAAAGGTAGTAGCGGAATGCCCCTTATTTTTATTTCGTGTTTTGGGTGGATTGGCGATAATATTCGGCTTGCTCTTGCTCTATTTATATAAAGAAATCTTAAGCCTATTGTTTATGGGGTAGAAAACCAGATGAAGCTATATAAACATGCTTTGTGTATCCATCCCTACAGAAGAGAACTGGCTGGATACCGTTTTTGTTCATCCCTGGGGCCGGAATATATTGCTACTTCCATAGAATACCTGGCGGGTAAATGCTTGTCCTGTGTCAAGACAAAATTAACTTTTTAGCTTTTTGATAATGTTAAGAGAGCTCCTGATTTCCGATATTTTCTTCTTTGTTTTTACTTTGACACTCTGACACTTTGACACTCTGTATAGGAGGGAGATATAAATGAAAATCACCTATATAATCCTGGGACTAACGGTAGTGGCGGTAGTTATTGGGTTTCTGGTTAAGGCACAGGGGGAGCGGGAGGAGCGGCGGGAGCGGGAGGAGTGGCGGCTAGAGTGGGAGAGAGCCGCGCTCCTTGCAGAAAGAGCAGCGGAGGAGTTAGCCCCAGTTACGGAACAGAGGGAAATCAAACAATGGGCTCGCCCGCCGGAGATGATTATTAACCCGGAGGCAACTCATGTAGCTATTTTGAAAACCAATAAAGGGGATATAGAAATTGAGCTTTTTGCCCGAGAAAATCCCCTCACCGTCAACAACTTTGTCTTTTTGGCCCAGCAGGGTTTTTATGAAGGCATAATTTTCCATCGGGTTATTGACGGTTTTATGATTCAGGCCGGCTGTCCTTTGGGCAAAGGAATAGGCGGGCCGGGATATGCAATTCCCTGTGAATTCAGACCGCAGAACAGAAATGAGCGGGGCACTATATCAATGGCAAATGCCGGGCCCAATACCGGAGGAAGTCAATTCTTTATCAATCTTGTTGATAATAATTTTCTGGATACCCGCCATCCGGCTTTTGGCCGGGTTATTGAGGGTATGGATATTGTGGAAGCCATTGGTGGAGTTGAGACCAAACCCGGAGATCGCCCGGTTGAGGATGTGATTATTGAAAGCGTAAAGATAGAGATAGATAGGGAATAGGTCGGGCAAAAATAAAGTCACTTGATCCTTCCATGAGAAACCTTCCCTTTTATCAAACAAGCCTCTTTATCATCCGAAATTAGTGCCCCAATGGGTTTACGAAAGGGTCTAAGAAAAGGGTCTAAAAAAATTGACAGATG
>CAZUTJ010000222.1:0-2259 GCA_964622875.1 uncultured bacterium | reverse complement strand
CAAAAGGAATCATCCGGGCAAAATTTCCCACCTCCCCGGCAATAGCGGCGCGGCGATCCTGGCTGATCCGACCCACGGTCTGGGTAGCTGAACCCATCTTGAAGGAAATGGTTTGACGAGGCATCAGCGTATGAATATAAGCTCCACTCAGGGGAAGATCGACCGCCCCCCCAAAAAACATCGGATGTCCCATAGCCAGGATTTGATCGCCTCGGCGATAGGTAAGAGTACCGATAGCAGTGGCATTTAAATCTCCCTTAATGAGAGGAATTCCCATCGCTGCCCCCGAGATCAAGGGAGCCTCTTCTCCTTTCAGAGTTACCCCACCGCCTCCTTGAGTAAGAAGGAATCCAAGTCGGCTTAGAGTTGGCTCCATTTCCCTGATTACCTGAGGATCGAATCCACTCAAGGTCAGAGGACTGGGTAGCGGCTTTAAGGTAAAAACCCCCGGACCGTTTTCCCCGGCCAGCGGTTGCTCCCAGAACCAGGAAGCCTCATCCTCCCTGATGTTCTTGTCTGCCTCCCACACAGAGAGCATATCCTTAATGGGAGTTACCCCGGCTATAGCCTCACGGGCAAAGGGCCAACCGTAAGCCAGGGCCCCAATCAATCTTCCTTCAATATAGATGGGGCTGCCACTCATGCCGGCAATTACTCCCGTCTTTTCCAGAGGGCCACCTTCAATGCGAATTAAAATAAGGTCTCCCCGGGGCCAGAAATTTTCCAGTACCCCTAAAATTTCTACCTCAAAATCTTCCACCTCAGTTCCGGAGAACACCGTCCTTCCTATCCCCCTCATCCCGGACCTAAGCTCTTCCACCCCCATAAATCCATCATCGGCCCGGAGCGAAAAGGGAACAGCTAATGACAAGAGAAAAATTTGGCCTAAAAGAAGGCCGCAGATGACGCCGATTTTTGCTATCATTTTCCCTCCTCCTCTAATTCCACATTCCAGTAAGCCGTATCCAGGAAATGGTTCCAGCTTTCGTGTTTGACCTTACGGAAACTGACCGTGATAAAGGGATGCCATCTCGGCTTGCGCGGTTTCCTGACAAGGTGCATGTTGGCTTCTCTTAAAGTTCTCCTTCCTTTGCGGGCATTGCAGGAAGAGCAAGAGCAGACGATGTTATCCCAGGTAGTCAGTCCCCCCCGGGATTTAGGAAGGACATGGTCTAAATTCAATTCCTTAGTATCAAATTTCTTCCCGCAAAACTGACATCTATTCCCATCCCTCTCAAAAATATTCCGGCGAGTGAATTTCACCTCGTTCCGGGGCAGCCGATCGTAAAAGCAGAGGAGAATAACCCGGGGGATCTTTATTTTGAAGGAGACTGTTCTCACGACCTCATCTTCCTCGGCAGTCATCCCCGCCGAGAGATCCTTCCAGTCCTCGAATCCAAAAGTATTGAAAGCTTCTCCTTCTTTAATGACCACCTGGGCATGGCCCTGGTAGAGGAGAGAAATACCTCTCTTCACGGTGCAGACATTGACTGCCTGCCAGAGTCGATTGAGGACTAAAACACTGCTATCGATCATGGAAAATCTTCCCTTTAAAAAACATTTAGCCACGGATGGACACGGATAAACCAACTAAAAGAGATGAAACCACGAGATTACACCAGATTTACACGAGAGAATAATAAAAATTTTAGAAATTATAATAAAAATCTGGTGATAATCTGTGTAATCTGTGGTTAAAGCCCTTTTGTTTTTTTTAATTTAAAGGTCTAGGAATTTCAAAGTTATAGGGGCTTGATAAATCAAGCAACTACAATTCGTCTTTGTAGTTGCCCAATTTATTGGGCTTTCTTATCAGTGTACATCCGTGGTCATTTTATTCATATTTAGAGAACATCCTGTTTAAACAATCTGGCTCCACAAAATATACAGCAATCCTCTTTCTCTAGATAGCCGGTCACTAGAAGACATACCCGACACCGCATATTGCGGCGAAGCGTAGGTCTGGCCACTTTAACGGTTTTCGGCTCCTTGTCCTTTGGGGTTACTTTAAGACCCTTTTTCCTCTTAAGGTTCAGCCTCCTTAATTTACCCTCGATAGACTTAGGAGTCACCCCGAACCTCTCAGCCAACACCTCATTGTTCATCACTTGATAATTATTTTTTATAAACTTATTCTCCGCCTCCGTCCATTTTTTAGCGGCCATCTAATCCCTCCCTTTAATCTATTCATCGGTGAATTCCTAATTTGGATTATACCTGACTAACCGTATTCTGTCAAATTTTTCAGACTCAACTTAA
>CAZUTJ010000221.1:0-2280 GCA_964622875.1 uncultured bacterium | reverse complement strand
CCCGGAGGTAGGAGTTGTCCCGGAAGTAGGAGTGGCCCCGGAGGAAGAGAGAACCATCGTTGAGGTTTTAAGGATAATGTTCCCGGAGGCGGTTATTGAGGTCGAGCCTCTCACCAATGCCCTTATCGTTAAGGCCCCCCCGGCCCTCCAGGAGAGGATAGAGGAGATGATAGGACGCTTAGATGTCTATCATCCCCAGATTACCATAGAAGCCAAGTTCGTGGAATTGATGGTCACCGATGTTAATGAGTTAGGGATTGACCTGGATATACTGAATATCAGAACGGGTCCCACCCTTGATCAGGGGGATGTGGATATTATCACCGATTGGGTGGGTTTTCCCGCGGAAGTGGTAGGAGTCTCCCTCTCGCTTACCCGATTAGATCCTGCGGCCTTTACCCTGGTTCTCCGGGCGATGCAGGAGCAAGGAAAAGCTAATATTCTCTCTGCTCCCCGAGTGACTACCCTTAATAAGCAACCGGCTATGATTGAACTCCGGCGAGGGATTCCTTATGTTACCGACGTGGAAGTAGAGAATGTAGGAACGGCGGAGTTTCCCATCTGGCTGACGACCTATACTATGGAGGAAGAAGAAGAAACCATCTTTTTAGAAGTGACTCCCACTGTTCCTGAAGGAAGCACTCTCATTACCCTGGATGTTAAGCCTACGGTAAGAACTTTAGTGAGACGGATACCCGCCTTTCCCGGAGTAGAGGCAAGATTCGGCTGGCCGGTAATGGATGAGCGCATGGCCCATACCAGCCTGACAGTCCGCAGTGGAGAGACCATCGTCCTGGGGGGACTAATTCGCAGCCGAACCGAGAAGACGGAGAGGAGGGTTCCCCTTCTGGGTGATATTCCTCTCCTGGGCCGGGCCTTTCGGCACACCCATTCCCGTGAGGTGAAGGGAAACCTCTTCATCTTTATTACTGCTTACCTCGTCTCTCCCAGCGGGGAGAGAGTCGTAGTCGGGAGATAAAATGGGACGCCTTTTGGTTGACCTGAAAATCTCCAACTTCAGAGATGTTTTGGCAAACCGGAAAAAATTAGAATGATAACGGTGAAGGATGCTCTGGTGGATACGGGCGCGGCCCTGCTCAATCTTCACTCAGACCAGATTAATGAATTGGGATTAAAGTTTCTGAGGAGAATAAAGGCAAGAACTGCTAATGGAGCACCAGTACTCTGTGACATTAATTTTGTATCCTTTGGTAGTGTAGCCCTTTATGGGCGTAGACGACGGGGACAAGCCCCTACACTACCTCAACTGTACCTAACAGAAATTTGTGTTACCCTATAAACTGTCCACTCCCGACCGCAGGGAGGGTTATTTAGGAGAGGAAAAATGAGAAAAAGTTTGGCTCTTATTCTGTTTGTCTTCATTACAGCTCTTTTTAATTCTGCCTTTGCCGGGGAGGGAAGTCAGCCCGGGCCGGAGGCCGATTATATTCCCGGCGAGATTTTGGTCCGGTTCAGGAGAGATGTTCCTCCCGCTACTTCCCGGGCGATGATTCAAAGTCTGGGGATGAAGGTGCTCAGCGTCCTTCCCGGGCTGGAGGTGCAAAGGCTAAAGCTTCCCCCGGAGGTTGCCGTCAGAGAGATGCTCGCTAAGTATAGGCAGGACCCCCGGGTAGAGTTCGCCGAGCCCAACTATATCTTTAGGATATGTACTCCTCTTCATCCCAATGACCCCCGGTATATGGATGGGACTCAGTGGGCTTTGAACCAGCTTGCCGACCATGACATAGACGCCCCCGAGGCCTGGGGTATTACTACCGGCTCATCTGATGTTATTATCGCTATCCTGGACACCGGAGTTGACCTTGATCACGAAGACCTATGGGGAAAGATAGTAGCCGGCTGGGATTTTGTTGATAATGATAATGACCCTCAGGACGAACATGGACATGGCACCCATGTGGCCGGCATTGCCGCGGCCATGACAGATAACGCTATCGGGATAGCCGGGGTTGACTGGCAGGCCCGGATTATGCCGGTGCGGGTTCTGCATCCCGCTGGGTGGGGAAGCTTTTACGATGTTGCCTCGGGGATTATCTTTGCTGCCGATAATAGGGCCGATGTTATCAACCTCAGCCTGGGGGCAGCGTTTCCCAGCTACACCTTGGAAAAAGCGGTGAGATATGCTCATCAGCGAGGGGTGGTTATCGTGGCCGCGGCCGGAAATGACGCCGGGCCGGTTCTTTATCCGGCTGCCTATGACCGTTATGTCCTGGCGGTAGCGGCTACTGATGACCAGGACCGTCGGGTTACCATTGCCAA
>CAZUTJ010000220.1:0-2290 GCA_964622875.1 uncultured bacterium | reverse complement strand
CTCCTCACATAACCAGGAAGGTGAGGCTCTACCTCTACGGCTTTCTCAAACCAGTAAATAGCCTCTCTTAAGTTATCTCTCCCCTCTTCTTTTAGCCGTTCAATAAAATAGCCCTCAGCCTCTACCGCTTCCACCCGATGAAAATAGAGCCATCCCCGATAGAAAGGAAGGTCCCAGCTCCGGGGATTTCTCTGGATACCTCTTTCCAGGAGATCCATCCCCTCCTGAATCCATTTCCATCTTTCTGAATCTGTCTCCATCTCGTGGGCGATGTTGTAGGCCACATTCCAGGCAGCATGGAGCCAGACCCTAACAAAACGGGGTTGGAGGGCGGTTATCAGCCGGTGAAGGGAAAGGAGTTCAAAGAATTCCTTTTCCTGGTGGAGCTCCATCGCCCGCATCCAGAGTAGATTTACCGCTACTCCCCGAAAACCGGCTAAAAGCAGCACCCCCCAAACATCGCTGGGAGTAGTGGCTTCAAAGATAGGAGTCTCTATCAGTTCCTCCTCCACCCGCAATCTGTTTATTCGCCCCTGGAGAGGAAAGAGCAAAAAGAAAAGAGCCAGCATAGGAACCAAATAGGGAAGATACCTCTTTAATTTCATCGGAACTCCTTGCGCCTAAAGAACAGGTAGGCGATAATAAGAGCCAGGGCAGCGTAAACGGACATATAGAGCAGAGAGCTTCTTACCAGAGAGAGAGGTATATCCACTCCTTCAATGAGGAAGCCGGAACCCCCAAATCTTCTTAAATTAGGAAACAATTCCGTGAACCGGCGCAGGAAGAATTCAAAGATTCCCATGAGCCACGGATGAGCGGGTTCTGCGACGGGACAGGTGGGGCAGGCAGGAGCCACCAGGACGCCGGCGGCCACTATCGTCGCCAGCACCCCTTTTAAGAATTCTAGCATATGTCCGGTTAGATAAACAAAGAGAGAAAAGGTAATCGTTACCGCCGCGGAGAGAAAGGTAGAGCCCATAACCGTAATTACCACCATCAGGGTAAGCTTAAAGAAGAGGAGAAGAAGGCATTTTACAAAGTTGAAGTGGAAGCTTCCCGGGGGAGCAAGAATTTTTAGACTTTCCCTTTCTACCCCGATAGCCAGGTCCGGATTAAGACGCCGCACCTCAACCCGGAACTCCCCTTCCGCCTCTTCGGGCTCAAATTCAAAAATAGCCGGTTCTCCATCCTCAACCGCTATCTCCTGGACTCTCACCACCCCTAAGGGAGAATAAGCGCGCAGCTCCACCTCCGTTCGCCGCGGTCCCCCTTCGGGCGTAATATTGATCACCCGAAAGGTGGCTTCTCCCTGGGCCCGAGCCCCTCTCAACCCTTCCCAATGCCAGATGGCTCCCGCGTCCTGAGGTTCCCCCAACCAAACAAACCCTTCCTCCCTCACCACTTCCTCAAGAAGCTTAACTCTCTCCCCATTTTCTCCCAAAAAGGTCAGACTCTGGGGAGAAAACCATCTCTCCGCGTAGAGGGGTTTTCCTCTAGCCGTAATCTGAATTAGGGCCCAGCTCAGAGTTCCCATCAAGGTGAGGATAAGAGCAATTACCGCCAGGAATCCGAGTATCTTTCCCAGGAGGAAATTAAAGCGGCCCACCGGTTTGGTCATCACCACTTGAATCAGCCTTTCCTCTACCTCTCCGGGAAGGGAAGTAGCGGCAAGAAAGATAGCCATCATCACCCCGAAGAAGGCCAGGGAACCAAAGGAAACCCTCATCACTAACTTTACCCTATCTTCCGGGCAGATCCCCTCTAAAAAAAGAGAGGAGACGAGGAGGATAAGAAAAAATAACCCTAAGACAAAAAGGATTCTCTTTCTCAGCGACTCCCGGAAGACATGTTTAGCTACGGCTAAAATCTTTAGCATCATTACTTTCCTCAATAGTCTTCAAGAATAAAGATTCCAGCGTCTCCGCCGGATGTTCTATGCGATTTATCTCGCCGTTATCCTTACTTAAGATAGCCTTTATCTCGTCCAACCCTCGGGGAGAGAGATTTTTTATCTTAATTTGGGTGATATCTTTGACCGTAAGGAGGTCCTTTACCGCACCGATTTTGGTCAGTCTTCCCTTATGGAGGATAGCTATTCGATCACAGATATCCTCCACATCAGCCAGAAGATGGGAAGAAAGAATAACCGTCTTTCCCCGCCGGCCGAGTTCAACAATGAGATCCTTCATCTCCCGACAACCAATAGGATCTAAACCGCTGGTGGGCTCATCCAAAAAGATAAGCTCCGGGTCGTTAATCAGGGCCTGAGCCAGACCAATCCTTCTGGCCA
>CAZUTJ010000219.1:0-2300 GCA_964622875.1 uncultured bacterium | reverse complement strand
GAGCACTTCGCCCTTAAAACTCAGCGTTTCGTCATCCCGGTTTTTTATCTGGGCCGGACCTACGGGGAAATCTCTCCTCCCTGGCACTATCCCTTTTTGATGACAGCCATTACTATCCCCTCCGGGCTGCTCATAACCGGCCTGGTCGGATTTATTAGGGCGATAAAATCTTCCTTTAAAGCCCCCGGGGTTAAAACCCCATTTCTTCCTTGCCATTCCGCCCGTGACGAGCATAAGGTAGGTCTGCTGATTATCTTTAACGCTCTTTTCCCCCTTCTCTTAATATCCCTGCCTGGTGTCCCTAAATATGACGGGGTACGGTTATTCCTCCCGGCTTTTCCTTTCTTAGCTATATTATCCGGCCTCGGTTTAGAGTGGCTGGCAGAGAAGGCTAGCAACCTCTTTCGGAAAAAGTTCTCCCTCCGGAGAGCTATTCATCTGCCTTTACTCCTGGGACTACTCTTCCTGGGAATAAATGCCTGGCCGCTGGTATCTATCCGTCCTTACTATCTATCCTATTTCAATAGCCTGGTAGGAGGAGTAAGAGGGGCAAGAAAATTAGGGATGGAGACTACTTACTGGGGAGATACTCTAACCCAAACCGTTCTAGATTACCTCAACCGGCAACCCCCGGGGACCCGCGTCCACTTCTTTCCGGTAGGAGGCAATGTCATCCCCCTCCTTAAGTTCACCGGGAAACTGAGGCAAGATTTGGAAGTAACTTCCCGGGAAGAAGCCACTCTCCTTGTTCTTAACCACCGCCAGGGGTTCTTCGACGAGGAGCTATGGAAAATTTATAGAGAGAAGAAGCCTATTAAAGAAGCCAGCACTTTCTACCGGGGAGTTTCCCTGACCGGAGTTTATCGCCTGGAATAATAATTGTGTCTTACTCTAGGTGCCCCTTAAGCTGAAATTCAAGGAAACTTCGTAACCACAGATTACCCAGATTATCACCGGATTAGAACTTAAAATTGAAAAAATTAGCTATTAATTCTTTGGCTGTGTTAATCTGTGAAATCTTGCGGTTTATGCTTTACTATACTTTCAAAAAAAACTCAGAGAAAAAAATGCTTGACTTATGACGAGGGAGGTGGTAAATTTTAAGAAAGGCAAAACTAAGGGGGAGGGGGAATTTATTCACAACTACTATTTTTCGGAAGGAGGTGATGAAAAAAAATGGCTGAGAAAGTAAGAAAAGTAGGGATTGAGAAGGAGCCGGGTTATCTTTACTTCGTCGACAAGAAGGGGGATATCTCCAGAGCAAAGATGGCCCGGGGCGGGAAGAAGAAAAAGAAGACGGCTAAGAAAAAGAAAAGATAATTTTTTTAAGTGAGCAGGCCGAACCTTTTGTTGAAAAATTGGCCTGCTCTTTTTTTTTGGCCGGGGTCTTAACAAGCATCATAAATGTCACCCCTACAAGCAACTCTTTAAGCATCCAGCTTGCCTTCACGGGAGGCAGTTATATATTGCATGCAGAATTCATCTTTATTAAGGAGGGCCTGCGTCGCTTTTAAGGTAACCATGAGATGCTTGTCCAGGGGGTCAAGAATGACCGCATCCAGGCCAGCGCTCATAGCTAAAGGAAGAAAGGTTTCGTTAAGGAGCTTCCGCTTCGGCAATCCGAAGGAGATGTTGCTTAACCCACAGATAGTGTGCACTCCCCCCTCCAGAGACATAATACCGGTAATAGCTTTTAAGACAGCTAAACCTTGCCTGGTATCAGTCCCGATGGGACGAATCAAAGGGTCAAAATAGACCTCCGCCGCCGGGATCCCATAGCTTTTTATCAAATCCAGGAGATTGCGGGCAATTTCGATTCTCTCCTCACCCGTCTCCGGCATCCCTTTATCATCCATAGTCAGAGCGATCAGGAAAGCTCCATATTTCTTGACTAAAGGAAGGATAGCCTCGGCCCTTTCCTTCTCGCCGGTTATGGAATTAACCATGGCTTTCCCCTGATGAACTTTGAGCCCAATTTCAATGGCCGCCGGATTAGGGCTATCCAGAGAGAGAGGAACATCAACTGCTTCCTGGACTGTCTTGACCAGCCATTCCAGAGAAGCTACCTCTTCCTCTCTCATAGTCCCGGCATTGACATCAATAATATTGGCCCCCGCCCTTACCTGCCGGACAGCTTCCTCCTGAATAAAACGGCTATCCCTTTCTTGCACCGCTTTCAGGATACTCTTCCTTGAAGTATTGATCCTTTCTCCCACAACCAGCATAGCTCCCTTACCTCCTTTCCTGCCTCGTATTCTATCTTCCCTGCTGGAGAATGTCAAGAAAAATCCTTGCTTTTT
>CAZUTJ010000218.1:0-2301 GCA_964622875.1 uncultured bacterium | reverse complement strand
CCCCTCGGGCCCAGGCAGGGGGTCTATCAGGGCCCCTACCGGTAGTCCACTGACGGTACCAGTAATGGTTTCCGTGGTTTACGCGAATGCGTGATGGGCAAAATACGGTACCAATACTACCACCAAGATAACCTAACCCGAAACCTGGGGCGGTAGCTCCAGTATCCCCCAAACGCTCCCATAACTGGTGCGTAAAATGCTGTTGCCAGGTGAGATGGTAGGCTAACAGGATATCGCCATAATCAGCGGCATACATGAAAAGAGCCAACCCTATCTGCCTCAGGTTACTCATACAAACCGCCTGCCGGGCCTTCTCCCGGGCTCGGGCCAATGCCGGTAGCAACATCGCTGCTAAGATAGCGATGATGGCGATGATGGCGATGACGACGAGCAGCTCTATCAGGGTAAAGCCGCCCTTGCGCCGGGAAGAGATACCTCTGAGGCTGAAAAAACTCTCCAGCCTACCTACTATTCTTTTCCACATGGTCTTTTCCTCCTTTTAAAGGGCCGGCAATAACCTTAAGCTATCTAAGCTCATTACCTTTCCTTTATTAAGGCTAATCACCTCTTAGCCTCTTAACCTCTTTACCTTTTACCCCCCCATTCCTCAATCTATATTAACGGGCCGCTTTTTTTAGATTCATCCCTCCTTTCTGGAGCAGTGTGCCCGGTTACAGAGATAATTATCGTAACTACTCAGGTATTACCACAAAGACACCAAGAACACTAACAAGACTAGTGCTCTGTAATATTAGTTTTGTATTATTGGTAGTGTAGCCCTTTATGGGCGTAGACGACGGGGACAAGCCCCTACACTACCTCAACTGCACCTGACAGAAATTTGTGTTACAAAGCAATAGAGAATGATTCTTTTTAGTAATCACTCAAGTGGATAGGCTGAAGGCAGAAGGTTCTTAGGAATCTCGTAATGACCGAATCAAAACATTCAGTATTTTCTCTCCCTTCCTTTAGCCTAATCCCCTTCAGTTTAACTTACACAAGTAGTTACTAAATTTTATTGTTTACCTTGGTGCCTTTGTGCCTTGGTGGCTGAATAGCATTATCTAATCCCCTGCTTTAATGACCACCTCATGAGGATTTAATACTATTTTATGCCTGGTAATGGTGTTTCTATCAGACAATCGCTTGATAAGTGCCTTCACTCCCGTATAGGCAATCTCCTCAGTTATTGCATTGCAATAGACCGCCGGTACCGGTAGTTTATAATAATCAAATGGCCGTAAGGTGGCCAGGAGAAAGTCTACCGGTTGATTAAGACCGTAGCGGGCCAGGATTAAATGACTTATTTCCCGGGCCGTTCTGAAATCCATACAGACAATACTGTCAAAAGGAAGTTCGGGTTGGGTAAATATGGGTTTGAATATATTAAAGGCTCCGGAAAATGGACCGGTGCCTTTATAGATTAGCTCTTTATAAAAACGGAGATTGTTTTCTTGAAGGGCCTGGCCGAAGGCCTCTATCTCCTTTTGTTCAGCATAATTGTCCGGGGACTCCGTAAAGTAAGCAATTTTCTCTTTTCCGGATTGTTTCAGACACTCAACCAGCATCATGAGAGCAAGATTAAAGTTGAACTCTATGGTGGTCGTATTCCGGGTGAGTTTATCGCTGTAAACGCCCAGAATTACATAAGGCATTCCTAGTTCTTCTAAGACCTCAATAATATTTTCATTGAGTTCTCCGGTAACCATTACCCCATCTACCCTTCCGTCACGCAGAAGGGGCGGAAGGTCATAGACGATTCTCTCATCCCCGGAAAGCTTAGTTAAGACCAGATGAAAGTTATATTCTTCAATTCCCCGGGCTATTCCATCAAGCATCCGGGCATAGGCCGGGTCGGCAAACTCTTTGTCGACAAAGGCAAAGGCTATATTTTGCGTGGAATCATTTTTGCTTTTCCGGACGAGGTCCTGAATATTATAATTGAGCCGATACCCCATTTCCTCACAAACAGCGATTACTTTGCTGCTGATTGCTTCTGAGACCTCCGCTTTTTTATTCAGCACCCGGGAGACAGTGGCTTTGGAAACACCCGCTCTTCGGGCTACATCCTGCATGCCGATATGTGGCTGCCATTTCTTCATAAACAATACCTTGAAACTTGTTACATTTCACTATAAAAAAACAAGAGGTGCTTTCTTTCTAATGGCAATGCTCATTGAGTATTTCCCCTACCATTATTAAATTTACCACACTGTCATTTGCTTGTCAAGTTTTTTTTATTTTTTTGTCAAGACGAAATAGAAATGTCCTATTTTCATGTTTTATTTAGGGGTACTTTTT
>CAZUTJ010000217.1:0-2324 GCA_964622875.1 uncultured bacterium | reverse complement strand
AAGATTAAGTCTTAATTCTTATCTGTGCAAATCTGGTGAAATCTTGTGGTTTATATTTTGCCCTTGGGGTTCTCCTTTGTGAACTCTGTGGTTTTTCGTATCCTTTCGTGTTTTACTTGACAGTGCCTATTATGTATTTGGCCTTACCGGGTCAGTTTTACTCTATCTCTCTCCCTGATTCCTCGGACATTAACTTCCTCAACCGCTTCTACCAAAATGGTCAAATGGTTCAGGTCTTTTAACTCTATTTTCCGAAACAGCTCCCCATCCCGATAGACTGAAAGAATTGGTTGCACATCTTCCAGGCCTTCCCGGCCCAGATTAATATTCAAAAATCCCGGGCGGATAACATCCAATATTTCTCCTTCCATATAGGGGAGGATGAACATCTCCGCGACGTCAGGGGAAAAGCCTAAAGCTACCTGGTCGTTTTTCCTGATTCCTTCCAGGTCTTCCTCCGGAGCCACCCTGGCGACGAGGGTCGCCCCTCGAATTCCCTGGGAGGCTAATTTTTTAATCAATTCATCTCTCCGATAGATGGAAAGGATTGGCTGAATACCGGCAACTACTTCTCTATCTAACTCCAGGCTGAGGAAAGGCCCGGCCACACTAACAACCTCTCCCCCCACCAAAACCGGAGGAATTTCCGGAGGGAGAACTTCAACAACCTGCTCTTCAACCCCGGGAGGAGGTTCTTCCAACTCCACCTCTAAACTCACCAGGGCTTGCCGGGCCTTCTGGTAGCGCTCTTCCAACCCGGCCTTCTCTTTTTTCAGCTCTTCAAATCCTCTCTCCAGAGCAGCTTTCTCTTCCTTCTCTCTCCTCACTTCTCCCTGGAGTTCTGTTATTTTCTGATTCAGCTCCCTATGTAGCTTTTCTTTTAGCCTCCTTTCTCTCTCCAGCTGCTCCCGCTCCCCCTCCAGTTCTTTCTCCAGAGTTGCCCTCTCTTCTTTAACATTGGTCAGCTCGGCATTCCTTTCTTCCAGAGAAGTGGTTAATCCTTCTATTTCTTTCCGCCCCTCTTCCAGGTTTCCAATTATCCTGAGAGCAGAAATAGCTATCCCGATACTAAAGAGAAAAAACACTACCGTCCCCATTTTTCCTAACCTGCTCATTTTCATATCCTCTTTTCTGTTTATCTTAACAGCATTTATTTAGTCAACCCCGTCTCTGGTAGCCGTCCGCTTAAAGCGGACGGCTACTCCTGAAATATGCGGGGTTTTACTTAAAGACTTACTTTAGCATACTCCCTTCATCCTGTCAACACTGAAGCTTATTTTACCATACCCTCTTCATCCTGTCAACAGCCTACTTTTTTCCGCATTTTGCCTTTCTTAAAACCGGAGTAAAATATTCACCAAACCCCGCCTATCAGGTATTCGGAGTCGTCCCTGACCCCGAAAAGGCACAAGTCAGATCCTCCTTTCTCGTCGGGCTCAGGGACAAGCCCGAATACACAGTTGACTGAGCATTTACGGTCAATGAAAAAAGCATAACATTAAAAAAAGCCTAAAAGCGAACCAGGTTTTTAAATTCCCGATATCTTCCCTCAATATCTTCCTCCGTAACTCTTTTCAATCGCTCAAGGCTAAAGCCTTCTACCGTGTAGGAAGCCATAATTGAGCCATAGATAACGGCTTTCCTCAAACTTTCTTTATCCCCCCAGCCATTTTTTTTAGCTAAGTAACCGAGGAAACCACCAGCGAAGCTATCTCCCGCTCCGGTGGGGTCGCCAAGGGACTCTACCGGGTAGGCCGGAGCAGCAAAATAATCGCTTTCGGAGAAGAGAAACGCTCCGTGTTCACCTTTCTTGATAATGGCTATCCTCGGGCCCAAGGAGAGAATAGTGCGGCCAGCCTTAATCAGATTCTTTTCCCCAGTGAGCATTTTGGATTCAGAATCGTTGAGAATGAAGATATCCACCCTGGCCAGCATCTGAAGAAGAGCTTCCCTCTCCTCCTCTATCCAGATATTTATGGTATCTCCGGCAATAAGTTTGGGGTTGGTAAGCTGTTTTAAGATTTTTAGGTGTAAGTTAGGGTCTATGTTAGCTAAAAAGACATAATCGGAGGAACAATAATCCGCTGGCAACTGAGGATGAAAATCCTCAAAGACATTGAGGCAGAGGGAAAGAGTTTCTCTCTCATTAGGGTCCATACCGTAGCGTCCCTTCCAACGAAAGGTCTTACCTTCTCTTATCTCTAATCCCCTCAAGTCTATAGAACGTTCCTTAAGTAAATTGAGATAATCCCCGGGGAAATCGTCTCCCACGATAGCCACTAAGTTTACCCGAGTGAAAAAACTGGCCGCTACGGCAAAATAGG
>CAZUTJ010000216.1:0-2332 GCA_964622875.1 uncultured bacterium | reverse complement strand
CCCCGGATTTGGAAATTTCCGCTATCGGCGGAGCGAAAATGAAGGCGGCCGGGGTGGAAATTCTCTTTAACATTGAGCGTATGGCCATTGTGGGTTTCGCTGAGGTCCTCTCCCAGTTCAAAAGACTGAGACAAATTTTTCTTCAAACCGGCCGGATGATCAGGTCTCGAAAGTTAGATGCCCTTATCCTGATTGATTACCCGGGCTTCAACCTGCGCCTGGCCGCCCATCTCCGCAAGAGAAAGATTCGATTCCCGATTATCTACTATATTAGCCCCCAGGTCTGGGCCTGGGGAGGGGGTCGGGTGAAAAGAATAGCTAAGTTGGTTGATAAAATGCTCGTCGTTTTCCCGTTTGAGACGGAGATTTACCGGGCCCAGGGTCTCCCGGTGGAATGGGTTGGCCATCCCCTCTTAGATATTATCGGAGAAAGAGAGTCGGGAGGGAAGCTCGCCGCTGATTTAGATATTTCCCCCAGTCGGCCCCTTATCGGACTTCTTCCGGGAAGCCGGCGGCAGGAGGTGAGGAGGTTATTGCCCCTGATGCTCAAGGCCGCTAAGCGGATGCAGAAAGAGAAAGACCTCCAGTTTATTCTGCCTCGGGCCTCTACCATTTCCTCTCAAGAGGTAGATGATCTTCTCCCCCCGGGTTTGGAAGTGAAAGTAGTGGCCGAGAAGACTTACCCGGTAATGGCCGCAGCCGATCTTCTCTTAGTGGCTTCGGGAACCGCTACTCTGGAAGCAGCCTGCCTGGGAACTCCCATGCTCATTGTTTATAAGGTCTCTTTCCTCAGTTGGCTGGTGACTAAATCCCTGATTAAGATTCCTCACTTAGGGTTGGTAAATGTGGTCGCGGGCCGCAAGGTGGTCCCGGAGTTCCTCCAGTTTGCCGCTCAGCCCGGGAGGATAGCCGCGGCCGCTCTAAGTTTGTTAAAGGATAAAAACCGGCGGGAGTTGATGAAAGAAGATCTAAAAGCCGTCCGGGCTAAATTGGGCCGCCCCGGAGCCAGCCGGCGGGCCGCCCGCCTGGTGCTGGAGATGATGGAGAGCAGAAAACGGGAGTCAGAAGATAAAAGATAGAAGTCAGAAGTCAGAAGATGGAAGTCAGAAGATAGAAATTTTCCCTGGCAGGAGAGGTTTAACCCGGATTTCCCTCTCCCCTGGGGGGAGAGGGTTAGGGTGAGGGGGCAGTCAGAGGAGAAAGAGGGGGAGAAAATAAAGGTTAAAACATAAACAAACGAGGCGACCAATGAGAAAAGAAGCTTTAGCCAAGGAATTGGCTAAGATAGAGAAGATTAGCAAAGAGTTCGATGTGGGAAGAGTATTTTTGTTTGGCTCGTGTCTTGAAAGCATGGAGACGGCTAATGATATTGATCTAGCCGTAGAAGGAATTAGGGCCCAGGACTTTTTTAAATATTATGGAAGAATCTCTATGGCGGTAGATAATGAAGTGGACCTGGTTGATTTGGACGACATAAGAGAACATTTCCAGAAAAGGATTTTATCTAAAGGAAGAATTATATATGAAAGACCGGTATAGAGAGCTTAAAGAAGATGTGTTAGATGAAGAAAAGGCGCTTGATGAAACAGTAGAGAGACTTGGCGATATTAGACATAAATTCGATCCCTGGAAGCAAGATCAGCTTATTGAGCCGGCGATGGGAACATACCTCATGAATTTTTACAATGGAATAGAAAATATTTTAAAACGCATATCTAAAGAGTATTATTTGGCTGTGCCTAAAGGGGGCAACTGGCATAAGGAGCTTCTTACTTTATCATACCATGCTCCCGAGGGGAAAATGGCTATTTTCGCTCAAGAGATAGTAGAAAGGATAGTGCCGTATAAGAATTTTAGGCATAGATTTGTGAGCGGGTATGGTTTCCAATTAAAGGGCGAAAAAATGTTAGATTTGATAGATGATATGGGGCCTTTATAGAGTGATATAAAAATCGCTGTTTGGGAATTCTTTGATAGATTATAAGGCAGTCTCACCGCAACTACTTAAGCATTGCCACAAAGACACAAAGAACACTTAGATTACAAAATGATTTTTTTATGCCTTCTTGTAACCATTTAGGTGGAGTGAGGGCTCAGCCAACCCCGTCATTGCCCGGCTTGACCGGGCAATCCAGTTATAGCTACCTGGTATTATCTGGATTCTGTCCTCCAACTCGATCAGAGGATCAAGTTTCCCTCTCCCCTGGTGGGAGAGGGTTAGGGTGAGGGGGAGAATAGCAAGAAAAAAAGATTTTTTTAATATCCCCCTCAGCGGATATTACCGACGATAAAAAGGGTGCCCGGCGCTAAGCCGGGAGCTAATTTTTCTTAA
>CAZUTJ010000215.1:0-2344 GCA_964622875.1 uncultured bacterium | reverse complement strand
TCATGGATGTGGATGGGGTCTTAACTGATGGAAGGATTGTTTTAGGAAGCCAGGGGGAGGAATTTAAGTTTTTCTATGTTCAGGATGGGGTGGGAATAATTTTAGCCCATCGGGCCGGTTTGAAAACGGCTATTATTTCTGCCCGTAAATCCGAGGTTACCGAGAGAAGAGCCCGGGAATTAGGAATGAACGATGTCTATCAGGTTGAGGACGGCAAGGAGGAAGCTTACGAGAGGATTCTTCAGGATTACCGCTTACAGGACGAGGAAGTAGCTTACATCGGAGATGACCTGCATGATTTACCTCTCTTAAAACGAGCGGGTCTGGCCGTGAGCGTTCCCAATGGGAGGGATGAGGTGAAGGAGATAACGCATTGGACGACTAAAGCGGCTGGAGGCCAGGGAGCGGTGCGGGAGGCAATAGAAGTAATCCTCAAGAGTCAGGGAAAGTGGGAGGAGGTAACGGCGAAATATAACACCAAGTGCTCCAGTCAACAAAAAATTAAAACCGCTGATTAAACAGATTAGGCAGATTATCTTAAAGTAACGATTAAAAATAAAAGATATTTACCACAGAGGACACGAAGAACACGAAGTAAATTTTGATAAGCAGTGAAATAAGATATTAAAAATATTTAATAATTTTGTTTATTTATGTCTTTTTCGTGTCCTTCGTGAGCTTCGTGGTAAAAAGTTTCAGCCTAATCTGCTAAATCCGCGGTTTAAGTTATATTGCAAGGGGGGAGAAATGCGAACTTTTTTATTGATTATCCTGTTAGGGCCAGGCCTCTTCTTGCTGGGAGCCTGTGCTCGGAAGGAAGAGGGTCGGGAGGCGGCCGTTTTTAGACCCTTAGAGGAAATTGGGGAAAGGGTGGAGAGAGGCTTTTCTCACATGCAGATGGAAGGAGGAGAGGTAATTTTGAAAGTAGAAGGGGATGCGGTTAGCGGTCTGGGCGGGGAGAAGCTTACCATTGAGAATCCCCGGGTGGAAAGGTTCTTTCCTGGAGAAGATGGAGAAAGCTCAGTGGAGGTGGAAGCGCAGACAGGCACCTGGAATAGAAAGAGTGGTCAGGTAGAGATGGAAAAAGGGGTGGAGGGAGTGGTCGGGTTGGAGAGGGAGATCGTTATTGAACATGCCGATAAAATGGTCTATGAGCCCTTAGCTCATCTTTTAATCTTGACAGGGGAGGTAAGGCTCAGACGAGGGCGCTCCCTCTTGAAAGCTGATAAAGTGACTATCTATCTTGATGAAGAAGCGGGGAGGATAGTTAAGATAACGGCTGAGGGAAGGGTAAGGGCGAGAATCTTTCCGGAAGAGCTTGAGGGATGAGCGCTAAAGGTGAACCTTAATGCTTTTAAAGGCTGATAAATTATTCAAATCATATAAAGAAAGAAGAGTGGTGAAGGGAGTCAGCGTAGCCATAAGCAAGGGGGAAATAGTTGGCCTCCTTGGGCCCAATGGGGCCGGAAAGACAACCACTTTCTCCATGATGGTCGGTTTGCTGAGCCCCGATGAGGGCCGAATCTACTTAGGGAAAGAAGATATAACCGCAGCCCCTATGTATCTGAGAGTTAGGAAAGGGCTCGGGTATTTAGGGCAGGAGGCCTCCATTTTTCGTAAGCTTACGGTAGAGGAGAACATCATAGCTATTTTAGAAACCCTGCCTTTAAGTAGGAAGGAACGTCGTATCCGGGCCGAGAAGCTTCTTCAGGAATGGGATGTATCTCACTTATCCGGGCAAAAGGCTTATACCCTTTCCGGAGGGGAGAGGCGGCGCGTGGAGATCGCCCGGGCTCTCATTACTTCTCCGGCATTTATTCTCCTTGATGAACCCTTTACTGGAATAGACCCCATTGCTGTTTCCGAGATTCAGCAGATTATCTTCAGGCTTAAAGCTCAGGGTTACGGTGTTCTGATTACCGATCACAATGTGCGGGAAACATTAAAGATAACGGATCGCGCTTACATTATGTACGAAGGAAAGATCTTCTTCTCCGGGACCTCCTCGGCTCTGGTGGCCAGTGAAGAGGCCCGCAGGCTTTACCTGGGAGAAGATTTTAGACTTTGACGGCTGGGTAAAAGTTATGGTAAAATTCAAGTAACTACTCAAGGCTATTGCCACCAAGACACCAAGACACCAAGACACCAAGACACTAAGATTAATGAATGATTTAAAATACCCCGTCAGGCCTACGGTCTGCCACCCCTTTATTATTATGAGAATATAAACCACAGACCTGCCGCAGGCAGGGGACATATGTAGGGGGCAGGCCTGCCTGTCCCGCTAGCAACATTTTCTGTCTTTACTCTGCCTGGCGCACTGTGGTGCTTTTGTGTCTTTGTG
>CAZUTJ010000214.1:0-2400 GCA_964622875.1 uncultured bacterium | reverse complement strand
AAGTATTCACTAAAGCACATCATTGCGAGAAGCGATAGCAACCTGGCAATCTCACGCTTATTTTTGTCATGCTGAATTTATTTCATTTGTCATGCTGAACTTGTTTCAGCATCTATGAGATTCCGAAACGAGTTCGGAATGACCTGGGGCTTACTGAATTCTTACATTTATTAAGCCTCTACAACCTTGAAATTCCTAGACTTTAAAATAGAATTAAGTGATAAGTGGTAAGTTTTTCTTAATCCTTAATACTTACGACTTAATACTTACGACATTATTTATATCTATAGGTAATTCTCCCCCGGGTAAGGTCATAAGGGGATAATTCTACCTTCACCTTGTCTCCGGGCAGAATCTTAATATAGTACTTTCTCATTTTGCCGCAGATATAGGCTAAAACTTTGTGCCCATTCTCTAACTCCACCCGAAACATAGCGTTGGGAAGGGGTTCGGTAATTATCCCCTCCACTTCTATAGCTTCTCCCTTAGGCAACTGGTACCTCCGTCAATATCTCGGGGTCATCCCCGGTTATAAGGATAGTGTGCTCAAAGTGAGCTGAGAGTTTTCCATCTCTGGTTACCACAGTCCAGTTATCGCTTAGAACCTTCACCTCACACCCCCCCATATTCACCATAGGCTCAATAGCCAGAACCATCCCCTTCTTTAAGCGAGGGCCCCGATGAGCCTTCCCGAAATTCGGTATCTGAGGATCTTCATGCATCTTTGCCCCGATTCCATGACCGACGAAATCTCGCACTACCGAGAATCCTTCTGCCTCTACTTCCGTCTGGATAGCATGAGAAATATCATAGAGTCTCTTCCCCGGGCGCGCCTGGGCTAGACCTAAATAAAGGGCTCTCCTGGTAACCTCTAATAGCTTTTTCACTCCTTCCGTAATTGTGTTCACCGGCCAGGTAATCGCGGCATCCCCATAATAGCCGTTTTTCCTCACTCCTATATCCAGGCTAATGATATCTCCGCCCACTAACTTCCTTGACCCGGGGATACCGTGAACAACCCCTTCGTTAACCGAGGTGCAGATATAGCCGGGGAACCCTCGGTAGCCTTTGAAAGCCGGCTCAGCTTGCCTTTCCCAAATCAACTTAGCGGCTAACTCCTCTAATTCTCCCGTAGTTACCCCCGGACGGATAACCTTACCTAACTTCTGATGAACCTCAGCCACAATCCGATTACATTCTCTGATATATCCCAATTCCCTCTCAGACTTAAGAAGAATCATCTCTTATCTTTTTAATTATTAGAAATTTGAAATTTGGTCTTCATGCTATTATACTGCTCTTCCCACTTTCCAATTTCTATCCTAATCTCCCCCCAATTTCCAATTTCCAGTTTCCAATTTCAAGCCGTGAACGGTTACAATTACTTTCTCCATCTCAATAAATGTCTTTTCCGGCCCCTTATCCGAGTTCACTCTAAACAAAAGACCACTTTGCCGATAATACTCGAGCAAAGGCTCTCCCTTAGACTGATAGATTTTTAATCTATCTCTGACCACTTTCTCCAGATCATCAGGTCGCTGATAAAGCCCTTCCCGGCAACGATCGCAGACCCCTTCTTTTTTCGGAGGCATATTCTTCACATGAAAAAGAGCCTGACATTTCCGGCAGACCCTTCTTCCCGCCAGACGCTCCACTAAAACCTCCGGGGGAGCCTCCAGATGAAAAACTAAATCCAGGGAGAAACCCAACCCGTCCAGTATCTCAGGGAGGACCTTAGCTTGTGCCAGGGTGCGCGGAAAACCATCCAGGATGAAGCCCTTCTTAGCATCATCTTTACCCAGCCTTTCCTCAACCAGGCCCATCATCACTTCATCAGGAACCAGACCTCCCCCCTCAACATAGCTTCTGGCTTTCTCGCCCAGGGATGTTTTTTGAGCTATCGCCCGACGCAAAAGATCCCCGGTAGAAATATGAGGAATATTCAGCTTTTCGCTCAAAAGCTTAGCCTCCGTCCCCTTTCCCGACCCCGGTGCTCCTAATAGTACTATTCTCATGAAAAACTCCTTAACCACAGATTACACAGATTACCACAAGATTAAAACTTAAAATTGAAAAATTAAAAAAACTTTTGTAACCACAGGTAAACACGGTTCAATACACTAAAACGTTATGAATATCTCTTGCTTGATTTCCGGTGATTTTCTGTGTTCATCTGTGTTCACCTGTGGTTTATGCTTTCCTCGCGCAGTTTTATCTCCTACCCCTCATCTTACCCTTTTTCATAAATCCATCGTAATGTCTCATTAATAGATGTGATTCTATCTGCTTCACCGTATCCAGAATTACTCCCACGATAATGATCAGACCGGCCCCGCCGGCAAACATGGTAAGAAGGCTTCCTATCCCCAGTCCCAAACGGATAGAGATGACCGTGGGCAT
>CAZUTJ010000213.1:0-2416 GCA_964622875.1 uncultured bacterium | reverse complement strand
GAAGGAAGAGAAGAATTATGATGTTCTTTTATCCACTCCCGGGTCTTCTCATCAACATTCATGATCCCGGCCTCAGCCCCCATTTCCACCGCCATATTAGTCAGAGTAAATCGGGATTCCATGCTCAGCTCATTTATCAATTCCCCGGCAAACTCCAGAGCTTTATAGTTAGCCCCCTCTGCTCCCTGTTTACCAATGAGATAAAGAATAACATCCTTAGCATAAACTCCGGCTGGCAAGCTTCCCCTTAAAATAATCTTTATCGTTTCCGGAACCTTAAACCAAAGTTCCCCGGCAATGAGGGAGGCCGCTAAATCAGTAGAACCCACCCCGGTAGAAAAACAATTAAGAGCCCCATAGGTGCAGGTATGAGAATCGGCTCCCACCACCAACTGTCCGGGAAGGGCATGCCCCCCCTCCATAATTACCTGATGACAAATTCCCTCTCCCACATCATAGAGGAAAAAATCCATCTCCCGAGAAAATTCTCGCATCCCTTTATGCAGTGATGATACCCTTTGATTAGGGCTGGGAGAGCTGTGATCAATAATAAAAGCGGTCTTGTCCTTAGCAAAAACTTTCTGTCCCCCCATCTCCTGAAAAGATTTTATAGCTAAAGGAGCGGTTCCATCCTGGGCAAGTACAAAATCCACCTCAGCTATTACTATATCTCCCGCCCGAGCCTCTTTTCCGCTATGGCGGCTCATTATTTTCTCAGCAATCGTCTTTCCCAATCTTCTCCCTCCTAACCCGAACAAGTCGGAATTAAAAATGCCGAAATCCAAATACCGGATAAATCCGGTAAATCCAAAATCCAAATGTCAAAATCCAAATAAAATCCAAAATCCAAATACCCGCTTGATCGGGGGAGCAAGTCGGAGAATGGCATGGGGTGAGAAATCACCCCACTACAACACCGGTTTCACTGAACATTTATAAACTATCACACCTCGCCGATTTTGTCAAAATAAAACCCCCACCTCACCGTCATTGTTTCACCTGGAGAGGCTTGACAACCTCTATCTCCTCAAACCCCTTAAAATCTTTATCGCCAAGGAGTTTTTTAACCGGGCGCTGGCTAGGCCAGTATCTCAGGGTGCATTGGCCCTGGGTGTTTACTTCTACATAGGTGGGTTTTAATGCTGTCCAGGAACCGGCGTTGAGGTATCTTCCCCGAAAGGCAGTGCCCGGTTCGTGGGTATGTCCAAGGATAACATAATCAAATTTCTGCAGAAGTTTCCTGGCTCCTTTCAGGTATTCCGAGAGGTCTCCTCCCTGGGATAGATATTCTTTTCTTCCGGTACCGGGCGTCCAGGAAGGAAGCCGGCTTAGTTTTTGGTCGAGAAATTTAAGGAGACTCATAGCTTTTTCATCTAAGTCCGGATGAAGATCTTCCATCACGGCAGCGCTCATAGCGGCTAAGTTACCTATGCGGATTAATCTTTTAGGATCATTGAAGCGGTCAAACTGATGGCCGTGCTGAATGAAAATTTTTGTTCCAGGAATCCGGTAGGAATCATGAAGAAAATTAAGCCCTCGGAAGTGATGTAGATAGTAATCGTGGTTGCCGATGACTATTTTAGTACCGATGGAGATGAGCTGATTGAGGATATCGGAATAAGCCCTGGTGATAGCTATAAGATTAACCTGCCAGAGTTCCAGAAAGTCTCCGGCTATAATGAGTCGGGCCTTTTGTTTCTTTACCATCCGGAGAAAATCCTTAAACTGAGTGCGGTTCTTTTTAAAATCATCCCTCCTACCACCATCAGCTAAATGCAGATCGGAAATAATATAATGAGTAGTCATTAAATACGCTCCTTCGGAGCTCAGGTTCAGTGTTCAAGGGTTCAGAGGTTGAAGATGAAAGGCAGTAGGCAGTAAGGAGTAGGCAGTAAGCAGAGGGTGTCATGCTGAATTTATTTCAGCATCTCTCACTGACACTGACACTGACACTGACACTGACACTCATTCAACCTCTGAACCTCTGAACCCTGAACCTCTGAACCCTGAACCCGAGCAGTTCAGAAAGGTATGCTCACCCCTACTTCAATAGCCCTTTCCCGGACAGAATCCCGAAACCTTATAAAGGCCTCGGCGTCTTTAAAGAATTCCCTGGTAAAGACGACCTCAATCCCTAATTTCTTTCCTTCTTCGCTCTTCAAAGAAAAACTGACCCTATTCCGGGAGTCCAAAGAGTAATCAGCCTGGAAATGACTCCGGTGCGTTTCTCCCGGCCTATATCTGACCTCAAAATCAAGGCTCAAATCGCGATTTATGCGCCATTTTCCGAAAAGAGTAACCCTCCTTACCACCTCTCTCTGAGCACTCACGCCAATGCCCACCCGATAGCGAATCTCACCCTTTTTGGCATGGAGAATAGGCGTCTCCAGCATAGCCCGAAAATCAAAGGCCGAGG
>CAZUTJ010000212.1:0-2435 GCA_964622875.1 uncultured bacterium | reverse complement strand
ATTTTTAGCTGATTTAATAACTCCCTCTGTATTTATTTCAACCCTTTAGCCTACCAAAAAATTCATTTCAACCCACTTTTTTCCAGTAAAGCACGAGGTCTTAGGAAACATGAAGGCCCTTAACTTTTTATTTTTAAATAACTTCCACATTTTCATCCCTCCGCCTCTGCGTGGCTAGTTATTAAATCGCCTTAATTTCAAGTAAGGTATGAATAAAGCGGGCTAATAATAAATGGTGCGAATAGATCGTGGGGCAATTAGCCCCATTTCTTCCCTGGCTATTCTTTCCAGACGTTGGGGAGACTTGAGGCGAGCTGCCTTGAGAAGAAGGATTTCTCTGTCCTGGATTAGCCTTTCTTTCCTCTTCTCTCCCTCCCTTATCTTATATCCTACCTCTAAAAGCTGTACCCTTTTCCAGACATAGAATAGGACTATCCCCAGACACAGGGAGGCCAGAAGAAGATATTTAAAAATGAAAACATTTTTTCTCTTGCCCTTATTTCTGTTCCTTTTATTTGTCTTGCTTTTATCTATCTTTCTCATTCCCATTAAATTTTTTCTCCGGCTCGCAGTTTGGCACTGCGAGAGCGGGGGTTTCTCAGTATCTCCTCCTCAGTTGGCCTGACCGGACCTTTGGTTAGCATTCTAAGAACCGGTTTTCCCTGGCACCTGCAGACCGGCCACCGGGGAGGACACTGGCAGGGCTTAGCCCACCGCTTAAGTTGCTCCTTTGCGAGCCGATCCTCCAGGGAGTGGTAGGAAATGATACAGATTCTCCCCCCTGAGCTGAGCACTTTAATCCCCTCTTCCAGACCCTCTTTTAAATCTTTTAGTTCCTGATTAACGGCTATCCTCAGAGCTTGAAAAGTCCGGGTAGCTGGATGAATTCTACCCCCTAACCGGGGAATGGCCTCTTCGATAATCTTCACCAATTGATTTGTAGTTCTGATTGGTCTTGCTTTTCTCTTTTCCACAATGAGATTGGAAATCTTCCGGGCCCATCTTTCTTCCCCAAATTCTTTTAGAATCTTTGTTAGCTCCTCCCTGGAGAGACTGTTGACTAAATGAGCGGCAGTGGATGAAGCGCTTCTATCCATCCGCATATCCAGGGGGGTATCAAATCGGAAGCTGAAACCTCTCTCCGGGCTATCCAATTGAAGGGAGGAGACACCTAAGTCGAAGAGAAGCCCATCTACCTGCGTAGCAGGCAGAGCAAGCTTCTTAAGGATGATGGACAAATTCTTGAAGTTATCCTGAATCAAGGCGAGGTTGCTATATCTCTTTAATCTCTCAGTTGTTCTATGTATTGCTTCCCTGTCCTGGTCAATCCCCACAAGCTTCCCCTCTCCCCCCAGCTGTTCTAAGATGGCTTGGGCATGACCTCCCTCTCCCACGGTGCAATCAACATATATACCACCGGACTGGCAATTAAGGAACTGAAGCGCTTCCTTAACTAATACCGGGATGTGACTCATCAGCTTCTCATTCTATTCTGATCTCCCCTATCTTCTCTGCCCTTTCCTCTAAGGTTTTCTCCTCCGCTTCTCGATACTCATTCCACCTCTCTCTGTCCCAGATCTCGAAGCGGGTGGAAACCCCGATGATAGTTACCTCCTTGTCAATAGCGGCATAGTTCAGAAGAATCTTAGGTATGTTTATCCTCCCCTGCCGGTCACAGGGACACTGGTGTGCTCCTCCATAGAACATACGGCTCAGGGCTCGGGGATTGGCTTTGTGAGGAGACAGAACTCTCAGGCTCTGCTCATAGGCTTGCCACTGATCGGGTGGGAAGACGAAGAGGCATTTCTCATAACCTCTGGTCACCATGAAAGTATCTACAAATTTATCCTTGAGAATATCCCGGAACTTAGACGGGATAATCAGCCTCCCCTTCTTGTCAATAGTATGTTCGTATTCCCCGTAAAGCACTGATGGAACTCCTCAGCCCGCTTTGTTCATGCTTGAAATTGGAGCAGGGCGGGCTACCCCGCAGTCTCTAATTAAAACGCTTAGCGTTTTAATTATGCGGCCCTTCGCCCCGAGAAATCCGAAGGATTTCCGGGATAAAGTCCCTGGAATCGCTCTGCGATTCCTAGGGAGGTGGATTATTTAAGTAATCCAGGTTAGGGCAGGTTTCCCCCACTTTCCTCCACTTCTTCCCACTTTCATTATAGCCCTTTCCATAAGAGCTTGTCAAGAGAAGTAGCCATTTTTCCTTCCTCCACTCAAATTATTTCAAAAAATCAGTCCCCTTTCCCTTCTAAACCCAACATATTGTTGCTTATATCTCTTCCTCACCCCATAAAATGCATAGGGGGATTCCTCCCCCCCTCCGCACAAGAATTAAACCACAGAGCACGCTGAGGAATATACACGAGTTGCGCACCCTTTTTGTAACTATTTGATAATCAATGGGTTACAGTAAAACTTATTTT
>CAZUTJ010000211.1:0-2442 GCA_964622875.1 uncultured bacterium | reverse complement strand
TCGATGTTATTAGGAGAGGTTTAGGGTCGGCGGTTTCGTGGGGAACCGGCAGGAGAGCCGGGATGGATACGGTGGAAGTGGCCGGAAAGACAGGGACGGCTGAAGTGACCGGTAGGAGGTTCCAGCCGGGAGAAGAAAGACCCTATGAGCTGCGGCCGCATGCCTGGTTTGTGGGCTTTGCCCCTCAGGAGAATCCCCAAATTGCCTTAGCTATTCTGGTAGAACATGGAGGATGGGGAGGAGTGATTGCCGCTCCTTTGGCCCGGGAGGTCCTGGAAGCTTTCTTCAGCCAGAAAGACATAAACCACAAGATTTCACCAGATTAACACAGAGAAAGAATTAATATCTAATTTTTCTGTCAATTTTAAATTTTAATCTGGTGATAATCTGTGTAATCTGTGGTTATAAAGTTTTAAGTATTTCTTCGTGACTTTGTGGTTAGAATTTTCTTAAGGAAGGTAAAATGATTGATCGCCGCTTGCTCAAAAATTTTGATTATCTCCTTTTCTTTTTAACCCTGCTTATAACCTCCATTGGCCTGGCTATGATTTATAGCGCTTCTTATTATCGGGGGCAGCTTCTTTCTTTTTCGGGACCCGGTCATCCCTTCCGCCAGCAGCTCATTTGGGTCACGCTGGGTTTGATTTCCCTGTTTATGGTTATTACGGTCAATTATCAGAAGATAATGAAATATGCTTACCTTCTCTACGGATTGAATATCTTTTTACTTATCCTGGTTCTTATTATTGGGCCGGTGGCTCGAGGGGCTCAGAGATGGATCGACCTGGGCTTCATTACTTTTCAGCCCTCGGAACTGATGAAAATCACCTTTATCCTGGCTTTAGCTTACTACTTAAAGGATAGAAGCCGGGAAATTAAAAACATTAGGGGTCTTCTTGTTCCCTTTGCCTTAGCTCTCTTTCCCTTTATTCTCATTATCAAACAACCGGATTTAGGAACAGCTTCTATCCTTTTTCCCATTCTTTTTGTTACGCTTTACCTGGCCGGAGCGAAATTGCGTCATCTAGCCGCTATCATTCTCATCGGTGTTTTAGTTGTTGCTCCCCTAAGTTACCATTATTTACTGAGAGATTTTCAACGAGCACGTCTAAGCGTATTTTTTAACCCTGATCTTGATCCCTTAGGATCCGGCTATAGTCTTAGGCAATCGAAGATTGCCATTGGCTCCGGACAATTATGGGGAAGAGGATGGCTGGGTGGCTCTCAGACTCGCCTCCGCTTCCTTACGGCTCAATATACAGATTTTATCTTCTCAGTGGCGGGAGAGGAATGGGGATTTATGGGAGCATCTTTTCTGCTCTTGCTTTATTTAGCTCTGCTTAGTCGAGGAATGAGTATTGCCCTTCGGGCTAAGGATAGTTGTGGCGCTCTTTTAGCGGCCGGATTGACAGTTATGCTTGGCAGTCACATTTTTATTAATGTGGGGATGACTATGGGAATGGTGCCGGTAACGGGATTACCTCTTCCCCTCATGAGTCATGGAGGTTCTTTCCTATTAATTACCATGCTTTCCCTCGGCCTTCTCCTCAACATCAACATGCGTAGATTTATGTTTTAGGGAGAACTATCTTAACCACTCAGGTTCAAGGTTCCGGGGTTCAGGGTTCAAGGTTAGAAAATGATGAACATAAAGTAAATATTCGGTAAACCCGTTACCATGCCCCTCTCCGTAAATATTCTAGTCAAACCTCGTGTCATTCCCGCAATCAGTAAGCGGGAATCCAGATTCCTGCTTAAAACATGCAGGAATGACAGAGAGGGGAAACGATGTTCGCTGAGGTTTTATACCCCTACCTTAATCTTACCCTATAAAGAGCGCTAATTTCTCATCTACGCTCTGCGTGGTTATTGCCGTAAAGATGATCAAGCGGACTTTGGGGAGCATTAGCTATATTTCTTAATACATGCGTATAGACCATGGTGGTTTCAACATTTTTATGTCCCAGCAGCTCCTGAATTTCTCTTATGTTAACTCCGTTCATTAAAAGGTGGGTGGCAAAACTGTGTCTTAGAGTATGAACGGTTACATGTTTGGCAATGCCTGCTTTTCGGACAGCAGTTTTTACAGAATTTTGGATAGATTTTTCACTTATATGGTGCCGCCGTATTTTCCCACTGCGTGGATCAACTGAAAGATTTAAGGCGGGAAAAACATATTGCCAGCCCCAATCCTTGGCGGCCTGGGAATATTTACGCTCAAGCGCATTAGGCAAATATACTTCTCCGTGTCCTGCTTTAAGGTCTTTCTCATACAATGATTTTACTTCTTCTAAGTGGGCGCGCAATAGGTCTTTTACATATTTTGGGAGCATCGTTGAGCGATCCTTATCTTGCTTGCTGCTTCTAACGAATACTATGTCGGCACTAAAATCAATATCTTTAACCCTTAGCTGCGCCAGCTCCATTAAACGAAGCCCCGAA
>CAZUTJ010000210.1:0-2472 GCA_964622875.1 uncultured bacterium | reverse complement strand
GTTATTTTATATCTGCACTGATAATAATTTTAGCGGAGCCGACATTGTTAGCTTTGTCAATTACCCTGAGAACCAGGGTATGCTCGCCCGCGGCTAGTTCGGTCAGGGTAAACTCAAAGGGTTCAGCTAGAGAATCAAATATTCCATCAAGAGGGCGAATAACTTGCCAATCGCCGGCATTTAGGGAGTAATCTATTCTCTTTATTGATGAGAGATTATCCCGGGCCTCTCCCCGGACGGCAGCTACTTTATTACAGAGAGTAGCCTCAAGATTCTCTACCGTAGGCCGGGTATTATCAATGAAAAAAGGCAAGCTTATCTCCTCATCGGTTAAGACATAAGGAAAAGGGTTATCCGGACTATCGCTAACCTTGAGCTTTATAAAGTAAATCCCATCGGGGAAAGCAAGGCTCTCCCGGCTATAAGAGGTTTTCCTGAGCTCCCTCTTTAACTCTTTCCAATTCCTGGCTCCCTCTCCCCGAAAATAAAGATCGTAGAGGAGAGCATCCTCATTAGGGTCGGCTGCTTCCCAGGTAATGGTTATCCTTCCCCTCTTTCCTTCCTCCCTTGAGGGAGTAACTACCCTCAAGGCGGTTATCTGCGGGGCCTGATTCCGGGGTAAATAGGCTAAGGATACTTCCTCAAGGATAGGAGTGAGAGACCTGTCCCGGGTAGAGAGACGCACCTGATACTGGATGAACCGGGCTGGCGGACTGGTCACTGCTCTCCCTCCGGGGGCCTGGTGTTCCTTTGACCATTTGCTCCAGGTAGCATCCGGCTGAGCGGTATTTCCCGAGCGGGTAGCCAGAGTTATTGTTGTCCCTGAAGGAGCTTCTCCCCGGTAAGAAATATTCCCCCAGCAGCTGATAAAAGAAGCATCATAAACTTGAGATATAAAAGTTCCTTCCCGGGCATAATAGGCGGAGGAGAAAGCATAAAGACGGCCGGGATTGGCGGTCCCCAAATAGAGATAACCTTTTCTACCCCGGGCTAAAGAGAGAACCTGAGGCTCAGGAACTTCCAGCAAAATCCGGGTCTCCCCTTGAGGATTTATCTTATAGAGGCGGCCGTTATTTCCCGTGCCCAGATAGAGGTTATCTCTTTCATCAATAAGCAGAGAAAGAAGGAGGCCATCCAGGCGGAACCATTCCCGATGGTCGCCCTCCGGGGTAATCTTATAAACAAAGGAAGTTACCGGGGCAGGTTCCTTCCTTTCTGGGGTAGGAAGAGGAAAAGGCAAAACGCCGGGAGTCGGAGGAGGACCCGGGGGAGCAGCCCCTTCCTCAACAGCCCCGGCAAACAGGTTTCCCTGACTGTCCCGGGCCAGAAGGCGCACCTCCTTCTGGGGAGGGTCAAAGAGAGCGAAGACTTCCCCTTCCTGATCTATTCTATAGATGATTCCTTCTCCCTTACTACTAACATAAAGATTCTCATCTTCATCCACTATCAGGGAGAGAATATGAGTTTCGGGAGAATCAAAGAGAAGCTTAACTTCCCCTTGAGGAGAGAGGCGATAAATACGTCCTCGCCGGCCGGTGCCGGCATAGAGGTAGCCCTGGCTATCAAAGGCCAGGGCCCAAATGTATTCTTCTTCTAAGTCAGCGAAAATTGTTACCTGAGAATAATGAGGCTTGATCTTATAGATTATACCTCGGGGAGAGCTTCCGGCAAAAAGATGTCCCTCTTTGTTCAGGGCCAGGCTGTGAATGGCAATTTCCGGAGAATCATAAAGCAATAAGCCTTCCTCTTCATCTATCTTAAAGATGGCCCCGTCATTGCCGGTTCCAGCGTAGATTAAACCTTGAGCTTCATCTACGATGAGAGACCAGATATGAAGCTGGCGGGAATCGTAAACTAACTCGGCCGCCGCTCCCAGGATTAGCTCACCTCTTCCGGTGAGAGAGATATCCTGCCATTCTCCTTGATAGAAATGGGAGTGGTCAGTCTCTCGCCAGATAGAAGTGGTCGCGGCCTCTGCCGGAAGCGAATACAGGCAGCTAAAGACAATTAAAAAGGCAAGAAAATTTCGCCGCCAGAGGTTATTATTAATCTTCATTGATAAAATCCTCCAAGCTGAAGTTAACGCATTTAAACAGGCATAGAAACACCCCTCACCTTAATCCTCTCCCGCAAGGGGAGAGGGAAAAGGGATAGTTACGTAGTTTTCTTTTCTATCTTTTAGCTTTTAGCCTTTATTTGCTTTTTAACTCTGTGCCTCTGTGCCTTTCTTTTCCCATTCTTTCATCATTTTCCAAACTCTCTTTCCACCCTCAGAGAAAGACTGTGGCTGGCGGGAGCAATAACCCAGGGGGTGGGAAATTTCTTCTCCGCCAGGTTGGTAGCTTTGGTTATTTTTCCCCAACCCACCTCCGGCGAGGCTCTCATTACCGCTAATACTGACCCGGGCAGAGCGGGAAGTTCTTCCCCGGCAATAACCGCTCCTCTTTGAGGAAGAACCAGGCGAATTATGAG
>CAZUTJ010000209.1:0-2499 GCA_964622875.1 uncultured bacterium | reverse complement strand
CCCCCGGGGATGGAACTCCCTCCGGGAATGGAATTCCCCCCGGGGATGGAACAAGAGAGGCGAAGGAGGAGAAGGGTACCCCGGAGGATGGAGCCTGAGGAGGTAGAGGAACTGGTTGAGGCAGAGAGAGAGCTGGAAGTCAGGCTTCTTGTGGCCACTCGCTTGCTCCCCTTGCCTGAGGAGGAAGATTAAACTGTTAAACTGTTAAATTGCTAAACTGCTTACTTCAAAAAAAGAAAATCTGTGTCCTCAGCCAAACGAAGGGAGGGCTATTATGAATTTCCTTGGTATAATAACTTTTATGAAGAAGAGTCCGGAGAAGCTCATTTCCTGGTTCCTCCTGACTATATTTATCCTCCTGGGCTCCTACCTGGCCATCAGTTGGCCCCGGAGAAAAGCTATTTTATGGGAAGAGATAACCGTCCCGGAAATAAACCGGGAACCAGTGGTTAAGGCCGCTGTCTTCGTGGACTTTGGGGATTTGCTTGTAAGGAAGCCGGCTGCCTATTACCATGACCTTATTCAAAGGAACCCCTTTGCCCGCTTGCCGGATGTCGCCTTAAGAATACCGGATGAGAATGGGGAGATAATAATAAATGGCAGACTGGAAGTAAGATTAATTTACCGGGGCCATATGCTCACCTCCGAGGGCCCGGTAGCTTTCATCGACGGGAGAGAGGCCCATGTAGCAAGAAAGGGGGATGAGATTGAGGGATGGAGGATAATTAAGATTGACAGGGAAGAAGTGAAGATATATAATGAGAGAGAAGGCCGGGAACTCCTTCTGCCCCTTGGGGGTGGACCGGAGGAAGAAGAAAGACTGCGGAGGGAAAGAGAGGAGAGACGGGAGCGTCGGCCGGAAAGGGATAGGAGGGAAGATATAAGGTTTGAGGAGGTGCCCCCACTGTTTGAGGAGATGTTCCCGCCGGGTGAAAGAAGAAGATAAAAAGTAACTATTCAGCCACGAAGGCACCAGGGCACTAAGGTAAGCAAGATAAATTAATAGGACGCAGATTTTCGCAAGATTAACACAGATAATAATTATTTTTTAATTTTTTAATCCTAAAAATCTGCGTTCATCTGCGTCCAAAATCTCTAATTTTAGTATTCTTGGTGGTAATAGCCTTAGGTAGTTACAAGGCAAAATGGGAGGTAGGAAGATGAAGAGAAGGAAAGTTTTGGTGGGGGTAGGGACAAAGGGAGTGGTTTCCATCCTGTTTCTTCTGCTGGCCTTGACGGCAGCTTACTCCTGCCACTGTGGGATGACAGAAGTGAGCGCTATCAGGGTGGGGGGAGAGTTGGGAGAGAGGATTGTTACTCTGGAGTTCACGGAAGCGGTGAATTATCGCTCTTTTACTCTGGGGAATCCTCCCCGAGTGGTTTTAGATATTCCGGGAGTTACTCTCAAAGAACCCCGGGCTTTAGAAGTAAGAAATGAGATGATAGAAACTATCATTTACAGACAGCATCAGCCGGATACTGTTCGCTTAGTAATTAACTTAACTCAACCGGCTGAAAGTCGGGTGCGAAAAGTAGGAAGAGAGTTGCGGCTTCATCTCTCTCTTCCCCGGGAAGTGCGGGCTCGTTTGCGGGCTGAGGAAAGGGGCAGGCAGCTTCTTACTCAGAGGATGAAGAAGGGAACCGAGCTTAAAGCCAGGGAGGTAGCTGCTGAGGAAGAGATGGCCTTAGAGATTGCCCGCGGGGAGGCCAGGGCCAGGGAAAGGCAGCTTAGGGCCTACCTAATCCGGGGAGAGAGGCATTTTCGAGCCCAGCGTTTTGACGCCGCTATCCAGGAGTTTGAGGCCGCCTTAATCTTAGATCCGGGGAATGAAAAGGCTCAGCATTATCTAATTCTGGCCGGAGAGGGGAAAGAGGCCCAGCTTTTAGTTCAGGAGGCGATGGCTCGAGAGGAAAAGGCGAGATGGGAGGAAGAGCAAAGACAGCAGGAAATCAGGCGCCGGGAGGAAGAGGGGGAACAGAGGGTTGCTGAGCACTTGAGGCGGGGAAGAGAATATTACCTCCAGGGACGCTATGCGGAGGCTATCTCCGAAGGAGAAAGGGTGCTGGCTCTCAGCCCGGATAATAGAAGAGCGGAAGATTTGATTATGCAGTCAAGAAGGGGTGACCTGGAGAGGGATAAAAGGAGGGCTCGGGAAGAGAGGGAGATAGTGGAAGGGCGCTGGATTCTGGATGTGACCCGGGCTCCTTTCATTTCACCTGTTGACTATGCCACTGCTGTAGACCCGGAGAGGGAAAGAGATGTCCTTGCCCCGGATCCGGAAGATGACCCGGAGGAAGTGGCCGATACTTTAAGGAAGAGAGCTGAGGAAATTCTGGTTACCATGGACTTCCGGGCTACAGATATTAGAGAAGTACTCCTGCATCTGGCCAGGCTGAGCGAAGTGACCATTGCTGTGGATGAGAGGGCCCTGAGGGGATTGGTGGACCCTGATGTTACTATCTTTACGCCCTCCCCCATTCCTCTGACCGATGCCCTGG
>CAZUTJ010000208.1:0-2513 GCA_964622875.1 uncultured bacterium | reverse complement strand
TATTTATCTGCGAAAATCTGCGTAATCTGCGGACCAAAAAAGTTTTTAAGTATTTCTCTGTGTTCTCTGTAGTTTTTATTCTTCCCGCTCTTTCTTCATTTCAGCAATTATCTTCTCAGCGACCTTCCGGGGCACTTCCTCATAATGAGAGAATTGCCTGGTATGATATCCCCTTCCTTTTGTTCGGGAGCGCAGGTCGGTTGAGTATCTATTCATTTCCGCTAAAGGAACCTGGGCCTTGATCAGCTGATTGTTGCCCCGGGCCTCTATTCCCATAATCCTTCCCCGTCTTCCATTGAGGTCGCCGGTGATATCCCCTAAATACTCATCGGGAACAGTTATCTCTACTTCTATAATCGGTTCCAGGAGGGCCGGTTTGGCCTCTAAGGAAGCTTTCTTCAAGGCCATAGACCCGGCAATATGGAAGGCCATATCGGAGGAATCCACATCGTGAAAGCTTCCATCAAATAGGGTTACCTGGACATTGGTCAGGGGATAACCGGCCAGGACTCCTTTCTGCATGGCCTCCTTTACTCCCTTTTCCGCTGCCGGTATATATTTAGAAGGAATAGCCCCGCCGACGATCTTGTTCACGAATTGGAAATCTTCCTCCCGAGGAAGCGGTTTGACCTCAATCCAGACATCGCCATATTGCCCCCGCCCGCCTGACTGCCGTTTATACTTCCCCTGAGCTTTAGCAGCAGAGCGGATAGTCTCCCGATAAGCTACTTTGGATTCTTCTACTTCTACCTCCACCCCAAACTTGTCCCTCAACTCCTCAATGATGATTTCCAGATATAGTTCCCCCATTCCGGAGATTAGCGTTTGACCTAATTCGTGGTCCAGGCGCACCTTAAAAGTGGGATCTTCTTTCCCTATCTTTCCCAGAGCATCGCTTAATTTCGCCTGGTCTTTCTTCGTCTTTGGCTTTACCGCCAGGGATATCACCGGCTGGGGGAAGCTTACCCGGGGAAGGCTCAGGGGATTTTTCTTATCGCAAAGGGTATCTCCGGTGAAGGTTGCCTTGAGCTTAGCCACCGCCGCTAAATCCCCCGGTTGGAGTTGGGAGACTTCCTTCTTCTCCTTCCCTTGAGGCAGGATTATCTGACCGATTCTCTCCTCGCTTCCCCGGGTAGAATTATAGACGGTAGAACCTGAGGAAAGGGTGCCGGAACAGACGCGAAAGAAGCTTAGCTCGCCTAAATGAGGTTCAAAAGTAGTCTTGAAGACGAGGGCGGTGAAGGGAGATTCCTTCCTGGCCTCTATCTTCACTTCTTCCTCGCTGCCAGTCTTCCTGGCGGGAATAGCGGGACGATCAAGAGGGGAGGGAAGGAAGCCGATTATAGCATTGAGCAGGCCTTCTACCCCCCGCGCCTGATAAGCGGAACCACAACAGAGGGGCACTATCTTTCCCTCCCGCGTCCCCTGGCAAAGAGCTTTCCTAATTTCATCCTCGGAAAGGCTGCCTTCATCAAGATATTTCTCTAAAAGTCCGTCATCTGTCTCGGCGGCAGCCTCTATTAATTCCTCCCGATACTTTTTGGCCCTTTCCTCTTCTGGGGCGGGAATTTCCTCTTCCTCCATCTGGTTATCATTACCCCAGAGACAAGCTTTCATAGTGAGGAGGTCAATTACCCCCTGAAATTCGTTTCCTTCTCCCAGGGGCAATTGCAGGGGGGTTATCTTGTTTCCCCAGCACTTCCTGAGGTCCTGGAGGAGGGAGTAAAATCCGACATTATCTCCATCCATTTTGTTGATGAATATGAGGCGCCCTAAATGAAATTCTTCTGCATAGCCCCAGACCCTCTCTGTGCCTACTTCTATCCCCGAGGTAGCGTCAATAACGATAATAGCCCCATCTACCACTGGCAAAACCCCCCGGACCTCTCCCACGAAATCGGCATAGCCCGGGGTATCTACGAGGTTAATTTTATGTTCTCGCCATTGGCTAGAGAGCAAGGCCGATTTAATACTTATCTTTCGGCGCCCCTCATCAACGGTATAATCGCTTACCGTGGTCCCTTCCTCAATCCGCCCCAATCTACTGATAGCTCCTGAGGTGTAGAGAAGAGCCTCACCAAGAGAGGTCTTCCCGGCTCCGCCGTGGGCCAGGAGGGCCACATTCCTTATCTCCTTTACTTCGTATGGCTTCATCTATAGATACCTCCTTTTTGGACGCAGATTATCAGGATTTTAAATATAGAAAGTAAATGAATTGTAACTACTCAGGTTGCCAGATTCACGGTTCAAAGGTTCAGAGGTTCACGGTTGTTTGCCTAAGCCTTCAATCTTGATCGGTTTAACCCTGAATCCTAAACCCCGGAACTTTGAACCTGAATAGTTACAACGAATTTATCCTATTAACCTGCGAAAATCTGCGTCCTATTAATTTAATAAATGACAAGCTCCTTGTTTACCCTGGTGTCTTTGTGTGCTTAGTGGCTGAATGGTTACCAACTTAGTTTAGCATACATCTCCTTAACCGTCAATGGATTTTAGGCTAATTCTGTGAT
>CAZUTJ010000207.1:0-2529 GCA_964622875.1 uncultured bacterium | reverse complement strand
GGCCGCCCCCCCTTTCTCCCGCGCGGCCAGTTCCGCCCCCTTGGAGGTGGTAGAAACCTCAATTAACTCGACCCGGGGCAGGTGACTTTCCACCCAACCTCGGCACTGCCCCAAGGCCTGGGGATTAGAATAGATTCTCTCAATATCCTCAAGCTTACCCCGGCATAATAGATGATGGGAAATTTCCAGGGAAATCTCCGCGCAGATTTGCAGCTCCGAGTCAACGAACATATCCAGAGTATGGTTGACTACCCCCTCGGTAGAGTTCTCTATGGGAACAACCCCGTAATTGGCCCTTCCTTTCTCTACCTCCCTGAATACCTCGGTAATGCTTTTAGCCGGCAGGAGGGCAATGGAGGAACCAAATTTCTCCAAAGCCGCCCGATGAGTAAAGGTGGCCTCCGGACCTAAATAAATTACCTTGACGGGTTTCTCCAGGGAAAGGGCCGCCGACATAATCTCCCGATAAATAGCCTTCACCGCCCGGGAGGGAAGAGGCCCCTTATTTTCTTTCATTAACCTTTTATAAACTTCTTTCTCTCGACTGGGAACATAATATTCCTTCTTCTCCCTGGCCTTAATCCGCCCAATTTCCAGGGCCAACTTTGTTCTCTCATTGATAAGTTGTAATATCTTAGTATCAATCTTATTGATTTTCTGCCGTAATTCCCTCATGTTCATCTTTGTTTTCTCCTTCGCCCCTCAATGGCGCTGTGGCTTCATAGAGGTTAGCTCTCTCTTCTCCTTTTCCCTCTTTCAGTTCCTCTATCCGGGGCAATTCGGAGAGAGATTTCAGACCAAAATGTTCCAGAAATTGGTTGGTCGTCCCATAAATCAAAGGGCGGCCGATGACCTCTTTCCTCCCCATTACCCGGATGAGCTTCTTCTCCAGCAAACTATGTAAGACTCCCGCCACATCTACCCCTCGAATGGCTTCTATCTCGGCGCGAGTAATAGGCTGCTTATAAGCAATGATAGCTAAGGTTTCCAAAGAGGCCTGAGACAATCTTTCCCGGTGACGAAACTTATAAAATTTCTTCAGCCACTCCCCGAATTGGGGTCGCGTGGACATACGAAACCCACCGGCTACCTCAACGATCTGAAAACTCCTCCTCTGAGATTCGTATTCCTTTTGCAACCTTCCGATGATATCACGAATAGCCTGACCATCTACTTCCTTAAGGACCTCTTTCATCTCCTGAAGCGAGATGGGCTTATCCGCGGCAAAGATAAGCGCCTCAACTACTCCCTTAATTTCCTGAGTTTCCATTTATCGGTTTCTATTCACTCGTCTCTGTCCCACTTGCACCTACGGGGTGAAGGTTTGCTAACCCCTGCCTTTTGTATACCCTTATTTCCCCGAACCTCTGCGCCTGGCGAATTTTTACTTCTTTCAATCTTATCAATTCCAGTAAAGCCAGGAAGGCAACTACCATCTCTACTTTAGTTGCCAGACCCGCAAAGAGTTTGGTGAAATTGAGAGAGGCCTTCACCCGGAGGACATCCAGAATCTCCCTTATCTTCTCATTAACAGTAGCTTCATCCTCAACGACCTCCGTGAAACCTTCCTCGCTGACCGTTGTTAAGACCCGAGAGAAGGCAGTGAGCAAGTCGAAGAGATTAGCCTCTAACAAGAAACCCTCCTTCTGGGCCAGCCCCATAGTTTCATCTCTCCCCCGGCTAAATATCTCCTCCTGCATTATCTGTCTCTCCTCTAATTTCTCAGCCATCCCTTTAAATTTCTGATACTCTATTAATTGCTTTATCAACTCTGCCTGGGGGTCATCCTCCCGCTCCTCTTCTCTCAATTCCTCTTTCGGGAGAAGCATTCTTGATTTGATATGCATAAGCGTTGCCGCCATCACCAGGAATTCTCCGGCCAAATCCAGGTTGAGCATACGCATCATGCGGATATAGTCCAGATACTGCTCGGCAATCCTGGCAATGGGAATATGATAGATATCTAATTCCTCTCTCTTGATGAGGTAAAGCAACAAATCCAATGGTCCTTCAAATATCTCCAGTTGGACCTTGTAGCTCATAACTGACCTGCCCTAAGACCCATGGCTTTCTGGGCTTCTTTTAAAGTAGCTGAGGCTACATCTCTCGCTCGCTCGCATCCGGCAGATAGAATATTCCGGATTATATCTGGCTCTCTCTTTAACTGCTTACGGCGGTCCTGCAACTTCTCAAGATATTTTATCAGAGCTTCAGCCAGCTCCCTTTTGCAATCGGTACAGCCAATCTTCGCTTCCCGGCAGCCTTTGGTCAATTCCGCGGCCCTTTTCGGATTAAAGAAGCCCTGGTAAGTGCCTACATTGCAGATCTCCGGGTGGCCAGGGTCAGTTCTCCTGGCCCGGGCCGGATCGGTAATCATTTGAAGGACTTTCTTCCGGATAACCTCCGGCGGAGAGGCCAGGGCAATATAGTTATTATAACCCTTGCTCATCTTACGGTTATCCAGTCCCAGGAGCTTAGGCATCCTGGTCAAAATCGGTTGTGGTTCTATAAATATTTGTCCGTAAAGGT
>CAZUTJ010000206.1:0-2531 GCA_964622875.1 uncultured bacterium | reverse complement strand
GATTGCCCGGTCAAGCCGGGCAATGACAGGAATTTATGTCACAGAGCACTAGAGCAAAATATAACCTAACAGCCTTCAGCCTACAGTCTAATAGCCTATCATTTTTAAGTTCTAATCTGTGTAATCTGCGTAATCTGTGGATAGAAGTTTTTTTGTTTTTCTCTGTGTCTCTGTGGTTATAAGTTTTCTGGGGGTTGTTATTATGAGAATAGGGAAAAAGTTTTTATCCTACTCTTTGTTGTTTTTGCTTCTCTTGACCGGAATTCTTTTTCTGGCCTATAAATTTGTTATCCCGGTCTTGATTGAGCAGGCTTTAGAAGAGAGGCTTTCAAGGGAACTTGAGAAAGAGGTTCGTTTGGAGAAAGTTGATCTTAACCTCTTCAGGAGAATTGAATTCCATCGTCTCCTTATCTATGAACCCGGGGAGGAGAAGAAAGTATTTCTTCAGATAGAGGAATTACAAATTGATTATTGTCCTAATGAAGTACTTGATAATCTCCGGGAAAAAGGTAAGAACTTCCGGAAATGGCAACTTGCCCTGAAGGTAACTTCTCCGGAAATCATCTTTCGGGGATGGCGCCTGGAGAATCTTGAGCTTCCTCTTCGGGTGGAGAATTCTCAGCTCCTCGGAGAAGATTTAGAAGTGGAACTCTACGGAGGCAGCCTAAAAGGGTCTTTCAGCCTGAATCTGGCCTCTGACCAAAAGGATTATCAATTTGAGGGGATCCTCTCCGGCCTCGATTTAAACCAATTGATGGTAGAGTTAGGTGCTCAAGGGGAAGAGGAGGTTGGGGGTACTCTCAAAGTAGATTTTCATCTGAAGGGAACGGCTGGCGATTGGAAAAATCTTAGTGGCCAGGGTAAGGCGAGTATAGTAGAAGGGAATTTGGGGGAGCTTCCTCTGTTGGGAGGCCTGATGGCTATCCTACCCCTTCTCTCCCGGGAGAGGGTTGTCTTCAGGGAAGGGAGGGCTAGCTTTACTATCCAGGAAGGGGTAGTAGCTACTGAAGACCTGACCCTGACCAGTGACCAGGTTAATTTATTGATGCAGGGGAAGATAGATTTTCAAGGGTATTTCCGCCCCTCCCTTACCTACAAGATTTCTTTCTCCAGGGGTTTCATTGACGAGTTGCCTTTGCTAGGGAACACTATCTCCTCTCTTCTGGATGAGGCCGGCCATCTCATGGCTCAGGTGGAAGTAACCGGCTCCCTGAGGGAACCTAAATATAGAGTGGTTCCTCTGGCTAAAGGGCTGAGGGATATCATGAGAATATTTTCCACCCCTCCTGGAGATGGTGATTAAACTGCTAAATTGCTAAACTGCTAAACTGCTAAATTGCTAAACTGCCGAACGAAGTGAGGCATTTCTTATGATTGCTGTAGTTGACTATGGGATGGGGAACTTAAGGAGTGTTGGTAAGGCCCTGGAGAGGGTGGGGGGGGGAGCTAAGATAACCTCTAGCGTCGGAGATATTGAGAAAGCTGAGGCCCTGGTCCTTCCGGGAGTGGGAGCTTTCCCTCAGGCCAGGGAGAGTCTGAAAAGTCTGGGGATGGTAGAGCCTCTTTGTCGGGCTATACAAAGCGGTAAGCCTTTCCTGGGTATCTGCCTGGGGTTGCAGTTATTATTTACGGAAAGCGAAGAAGGTGAAGGTAAAGGATTGAATATTATTCCCGGGAAGGTGAAGAAATTTAAAGTTGAAGGCCTGAAGGTTCCTCATATGGGATGGAATGCCGTCCGGTGGAAAGTTGAAGGTTCAAGGTTAAAAGATAGTAATAGCCAGGACCCCCCACTCTCTTTATTGGAGGATATTTCCCCCGGTTTCTATTTTTATTTTGCCCATTCCTATTATGTGGAGCCTGAGGATGAGAAAGCCATTTTGACAACGACAGAGTATGGGATAAAGTTTACCTCCGCTATTGGGGAAGGCAATATCTTCGGGGTGCAATTCCATCCCGAAAAAAGCGGGGAAAGAGGATTGAAATTATTGAGAAACTTCGTGCGGATGAGTGAGATTAACCGAAGAAAGTTAACCACAGAGAGCCCAGAGAAAAAACTTGAGGGCAAAATATAAATCCGCAGATTTCGCAGATTGACGCAGAAAAAGAATGGTAACTATTCAGCCACCAAGGCACAAAGACACTAAGGTAAAGACCGAAGGCAGAGGGCCTAGAGCAAAATATAACCTAACAGCCTAATAGCCTATCATCTTTAAGTTCTAATCTGTGTAATCTGCGTAATCTGCGGTTAGAAGTTTTTTTGTTTTTCTCTGTGTCTCTGTGGCGAGGAAGCCTTTCTTGCATTTCTTGCCGCATAGGAAACTATAAACGCTTTTTTCTGTCATTCCCCGATTCAATCGGGGAATCCAGGCTCTGGATTATCCGGTCAAGCCGGATAATGACATTTTCTTAGTAATGATTTCTATTTTGTAGTTGCCTCATTTATGAGGCTTTCTTGAAGTATAGGAATTTCACAGTTGTTGTAGGGGCTTAATAAATGCAAGAATTCAGTAAACCCTATGTCATTCCGAAAA
>CAZUTJ010000205.1:0-2567 GCA_964622875.1 uncultured bacterium | reverse complement strand
ATCATTAAAAACTCCGCCCAGGTTCTCCAGGATAAACTTAAAGGTGAAGAGTCCCGGCCGAAAGAACTCACTAACTTCATCATCGAAGAAACAGACCGTTTGAATAAAGTAGTAACCAATTTCCTGGACTTTGCTCGTCCCCAAAAACCGAACCTGGAAAAAGGAGACCTCATTCCTATTATAGATAAAGTTCTGAGACTGGTGGAATCTCAGATTTCCGGAGGAAGCATTAAAGTAGTGAGGAAGTATGCAAGGGGGCTACCTCCGGCACTTGTTGATGAGGACCTTTTACCTCAGGTATTTTTCAATCTCATCGCCAATGCCCTCCAGGCCATGCCTGAGGGGGGCACCCTGACCATAACTGCTCGGGTAGCCGCGAAAACCGAAAACCGAAAACCGAAAACCGTAGAGATTATCTTTAATGATAGCGGCTGCGGTATCCCGGAGACAGAGTTATCTAAGATATTTAATCCCTTTTTCAGTATAAGAGAAGGAGGGACAGGTTTGGGGCTTTCTATCGTTCACAAGATTGTTGAAAGCCATGGGGGGGAAATTTCGGTGGAAAGTCAGGTGGGGAAGGGAACAACCTTCATCCTGAGGTTGCCGGCAGCACCGGAAAATTAACCACAGAGAGCACAGAGAAATTAAAAGAATAATAGGGCGCAGATTGATTAGCTTGATAAATCAAGCAACTGCAATTCGTCTTTGTAGTTGCCTCATTTATGAGGCCTTCTTAATTTTTTATCCCAAAAACCTGCCTCCTATACGGTTTTTTTAAAGAGATAAACATATGCCGGCTAAAATCCTTGTCGTAGATGATAAAGCCAAAATGCGCCGGGTCCTCCAGATGATGTTGGAGGAGAACGGTTATCAAGTGGGTCTGGCCGAGGATGGGGAAAAAGCTCTGGATAAGATGAAACAGGCGAATTTTGACCTGGTCATCACTGACATGAAGATGCCCGGAAAGAACGGTCTGGAGCTACTCCGTGATCTAAGGAAAATAGACGAAGAACTCCCAGTTATCGTTATGACCGCCTATGGAACTGTCCCTACCGCCGTGGAAGCGATGAGGGCTGGGGCCTACGATTATATCCTCAAGCCTTTTGATCTGGAAGAGATGAAGGTTATAGCAGGGAAAGCTCTGGCTATGGGGAAGCTCTTGAGACGCAGTCGCTATCTTCAGGAGGAGTTGGAAGCTAAATACGAGTTCCAGGATATCGTCGGAAAAAGTCCCCGGATACAAGAGGTCTTCAAGTTGGTGAGGCAAGTGGCTCCCACCAAAAGCACCGTTTTGATTTCCGGGGAGAGTGGCACCGGGAAGGAGCTCATTGCCCGCGCCATTCACTTCCACAGCCCTCGGCAAAAGGAGCCGCTTATTGTAGTGAACTGCGCTGCCCTTCCGGAGAACCTTCTGGAATCGGAACTTTTCGGACATGTGAAGGGAGCTTTTACCGGAGCCCACCGTGACCGACGAGGAAGGTTTGAGTTGGCTGATGGAGGGACTATCTTCTTAGACGAAGTAGGGGCGATGAGCCTCAATCTTCAGGCGAAACTCCTGCGGGTTTTGCAGGAAAAAGAATTTGAACGGGTGGGAGGAGCCGGCTTTGTTCCTATTGATGTGCGCATTATTGCTGCCACCAACCAGGACTTAAAGAAAGCCACCGAGGAAAAAACCTTTCGAGAAGACTTATATTACCGGTTAAATGTTATCCCTATCCGCCTTCCTCCTTTACGGGAAAGAAAGGATGATATTCCCCTCTTAGCTTATCACTTTCTCCACCGCTACAATCGGGAGCTGGGGAAAAATATAAAGGAGATTGCTCCTGAGGCTCTGGAATTAATGCTCAACTACGACTGGCCGGGGAATATCCGGGAGTTAGAAAATGCTTTAGAGCGGGCTATTGTCCTGGGAACGGAAGGGCGTTTATCCGCTGATATCTTGCCCTTGCCCCTGGCCGAGGGGTTGGCTCTAAAGAAAAGTGGCCCTAATCTCTCCTATCAGGAAGCGAAGAAGGAAATTCTGCAATCTTTTGAGAAGAGCTTCTTCAGCAAAATTTTAAAAGAGACCCGGGGAAATGTCAGCCAGGCGGCCAGACTGGCCCGGCTTGACCGTAAAAACCTCTACCAGAAGATGAAAGAGCTTAACCTCAATCCCCGGGATAGCCAGGGATAGGGATGCCCCCCTTGACATCACCTACCTTATGTGGTAAAATTCCTACATATATGTGGTATTAATACCACGCAAGGAAGAGAGTAGAAGGTAAACTTCTTTCTCTGAGGAAAAAACCTGCAGGGTCTTAATACGTTGCCTATCAAGGAGTTAGCGAAATAAAAATGACTTTTTTAAGAGCAGAGAAGGGGATGGCACGAAAATTGCTGTAAATAAAAGCTAATCAGTGGCTCTTTTTTTGGGCAGAGTTTCCCCCATTCCTTCTTTTCCTCTGCCCGGCCACTGATTATGGAATCATATTAGTAATTACCCAGGTTCAAAGTTCCGGGGTTCACGGTTCAAGGTTAGAAAACGATGAATACAGAATTCAGAATAATAAATTCTGAATACTATTATG
>CAZUTJ010000204.1:0-2575 GCA_964622875.1 uncultured bacterium | reverse complement strand
TGAGAGCAGAAAGAAGGAAGCCAATGAACATGCTTCCGGCATCACCCATAAAGATGGTAGCCGGGCGAAAATTGTGGGGGAGAAAACCCATAAGGCTTCCGGCAAATATAAGCAGGATAACACTGACCAAGAACTGCCCCTGTTGCAGGGCCACCAGGAAGAAGATAAGGGCGGCGATCAAGGCTACGCCGGCCGCTAACCCGTCCATATTATCTAAAAGATTAAAGGCATTGGTTATCCCTATGACCCAGATAAGAGTAATGATGATTCCCAGCCAGGGAGGCAGGAATAGGGCCACCCTGATTCCAAAGACTACTAAAACCAAGCCGGCCAGCAGCTGTCCTCCCAATTTCATCCGGGGAGAAATCCCTCCCTTCAGGTCATCCCATAGTCCTAAAAGGAGAATAATCGTTCCTCCCAGGAGGATAGCTAAGAGCCGGCCGTGAGTAGCCGCCACTCCCGCCAGCCTTTCCGCCACCACCTCAGGCAATAAACTCATCAGCTGCGGTCTCTGCTCTAAGAGAGCCACCAGACCCAGATTAATAATTATGGTCAGGGTAAAGGCCAAATAGATGGCCACTCCTCCTAAAAGAGGCTGGGCTTGAGAATGGAGTTTTCTGGCTTCGGGATGATCCAGAAAAGAAAATCTTAAGGCTATCTTTCGCAATAGAGGAGTAAGAATAAGGGAAAGGAGAAAAGCAAAACAGAGTATATAGAGGTAAACTAAACTCCACATGATAATTCCTGGGAAGACAGAAAACAGAGGTCAGAGAACAGAGAACAGAAAAAACCTGTATTCTGTCTTCTGTATTCTGTCATCTGTATTCTGTATTCTGTCATCTGCCTTCTATCCTGTTTTCAATAATCTTCTTTAACATCTCATCCAGTTTCACCCGGGGAGAATATCCAATCAGCCGGCGGATTTTGCTGATGTTCGGGACCCGGTATCTCATATCTTCAAAGCCTTTCTCGTAGGCTTCTTCGTAGGGAACGAAGACAATCTCCGATTGACTATTGGTTAACTCCTTTATTTTCTTAGCCAGGTCGGCGATGCTAATCCCCTCCTCGCTTCCTATATTGAAGATATCTCCGATAGCTTGGGGATGATTGGTTAAGGCAATAATTGCTTTTACTACATCAGCGACATAAGTAAAACTTCGCGTCTGTTTTCCATCGCCATAGACGGTTATAGATTTTCCGGAAAGAGCCTGTTCCACAAAACGGGGAATAACCATTCCATATCTTCCTGCCTGTCGTGGTCCGCAGGTATTGAAAAGGCGAACAATGACTACCGGCAATCCCCTCTCCCGGTAGTAAGCCAGGGCTAAAAATTCGTCCAGGGCCTTGGCGCAGGAATAACTCCAGCGGCTTATAGTCGTTGTCCCCAGGACCCGGTCATCGTCCTCTTTAAAAAGCCCGTCTTCCTTCTTACCGTATATTTCAGAGGTAGAGGTAAGAAGCACTTTCTTCTTATCCTTACCGGCCAATTCTAATACTATTTCTGTTCCCCGCACATTTATCTCCATAGATTTGAGAGGATGGTCGATAACAAATTTCACTCCCACCGCAGCAGCTAAGTGATAAACTATCTCACAGTCATCTATCAACTTTCTCATCCGGCCCTCATTCATAATGGTATCCTGAACGAAATAGAAATCAGGCCTCCCTTCCAGATGAGCGATATTCTCCTTCCGACCGGTGGAGAGGTCATCTATAACTGTAACCTCATCTCCTCTCTCCAGGAGTTCCTCAGTTAGATGTGAACCGATAAATCCGGCCCCTCCGGTAATTAAAGCTCTCATTTTATTTTCCTATGTTTTCTCATCATATTTTTGACGCTATTGCTTCTCTAGTTATTCAACCGCTTCTTTCGCCCCCCTTATCCAGGTCCGCACTGTTTCCTTTATCCTTCCTGTCCCTTCCTGCCAGCGTCCGGCCAGATAGAAAAGGCTATCCGCAAAAATAAAAGCCAGAATCACCAGGCCCAGAATAATAATCAGCCACTTTTTCATCCTCTTCTCTCCCCCAGGTTAGTAGGACGCAGACTAACGCAGAAAAATCAGGATGAAGAAAGCCTCATAAATGAGGCAACTACAAAGACAAGTGAAATAGAAAGTAAATGACAAATGACAAAATCCAAATAACAAATAAATGTCAAATGTCAAATGTCAAGAAAAGCAAAGAAAGTAAATATTGGAATTTGGGTATTTAGATTTTGAAATTTATTTGGATTTTGACATTTGGATTTTGGATTTACCAGATTTATCTGGTATTTGGATTTTGCCTGCCTGTGCGTGTTCGCACGCAGACAGGCCATTTTTAATTCCGACTTGTTCGGTTTAGGAGTAAAGTTTATGTTTATAGATATATTCTTCTACTTTCTCCGGCACTAAATATTTGATATTTCTTCCTTCCCGCACTCGACGACATATTTCCGTAGAAGAGATATCCAAAGCCGGCACTTCAATAAGGTGAGTACGTTCGAGAGCCTGCTTATCTATTCCCTCTGTGGGGAAACCAGGGCGGGAGACAACGATGAAATCGCAGAGCTGGAGCAACTCCTCTTTATCCTTCC
>CAZUTJ010000203.1:0-2584 GCA_964622875.1 uncultured bacterium | reverse complement strand
TTCTCTTAGTAATGATTTCATCTTTGTAGTTGCCCAATTTATTGGGCTTTTTCAATTCTTAAAACTTAATCTGGTGATAATCTGGGTAATCTGTGGTTAAGGGGGGTTTCTTGTGGCCGATGCATTGCTGGAAATAGTAGAGAAGATAAGAAAGCCTCTGCTCTTAGAAATTAAGATAGGTTATACCAACCGGGCCGCCTTCAGCGGGCTTGATCGTTATATCCAGCTCTGGGTGGAGAAGGGAAAGGAGAGCGGTTTTGCTTCTTCCGGGGGGGTGGCCCTTAGGGAGCTGCTAAATACCTTCGTCGCTTACCGCTCCCTCTCCCGAGGAGAAAGAGAGAAGAGAATTAAGGAAGCCCTGCGGATAGTGGGGGAGTTAGAGAAGGAGGCTCAAGGCGAGGGGCCTCAGCTTAAAGACGAAAGTAATATCAGCTCTCAGGAAGGCTGGCCGGACTGGATCGGGGAACCGCTGCAGTATATGAAGGGGGTGGGGCCGAAACGAGCTAAGGCTTTATCCCGCCTGGGCCTGGAAACTATCGGCGACTTAATCTATTATTTCCCCCGTCGTTATGAAGACAGGAGTTGCTTAAAGCCCATTAACCGCATTCAGCCCGGCAAAACGGAGACGATAAAAGGGAAAGTCCTGGCCTCGGGAGTGAAAAAACTCCGTCCCCGCTTAGAGCTTCTCAAGGTAGCTGTTGGCGATGGGAGCGGAATTGTTTATGCCGTCTGGTTCAATCAATCCTATCTGCGAAAATCTTTCCCCATGGGAACTACTCTCATCTTAAGCGGTAAGGTGGAGCGGTTCAGAGAAATGCAAATCGTCAACCCCGCTTACGAAATCTTCACTGGAGACGAAAAAGACCTTATCCACACCGGCCGTTTAGTTCCTATTTATTCTCTAACCGAGAGATTGACCCAGAGGAACCTACGTTCCTTAATTAAAGAGGCTCTGGATGAGTATGCCGAGCAGTTGCCTGATATCCTGCCGGAGACTATGCGGAAGCTGCATTCTTTAATTAACCTGCCCCGGGCTCTTGTCCGGATCCATTTCCCGGAGAGCGAGGGAGACAGAGAGGCGGCCCGCTGCCGTCTGGTTTTCGACGAGTTCTTCTTCCTGCAACTGGGCTTAGCTCTTAGTAAGGAGAAGAAGATTCGAGACCGGGGCATCAAACACCAGGTTCCGGGGAAACTCTGGGAGAGATTGAAGGATATCCTTCCCTTTGAGTTGACCGCGGCTCAGGAGAAGGTGATAGAAGAAGCAAGAACCGATATGGAGAAGGAAACACCTATGAACCGTCTTCTTCAGGGAGATGTGGGCTCAGGGAAGACGATAGTAGCCACTTTTGCTCTCCTGACGGCGGTAGAAGGGGGATTTCAGGCGGCTCTGATGGTGCCTACGGAAATTTTAGCGGAACAGCATTTTCTTACTCTGCAAAAATGGTTCTTGCCCTTAGGGGTAAGAGTTACTCTTTTAATTGGGAGTATCAGCCCCCGGATGAGGGAAGAGTCTTTAAAGGAGATAGCATCAGGACAGGCAGATATTATTGTCGGCACCCATGCTCTTATCCAGGAGAAAATAAAGTTTTCCCGGCTCAGCTTAGTAATTATTGACGAACAACATCGGTTTGGGGTAAGACAGCGAGCGATTTTGAAAGAGAAAGGGGTGGAAACACCTGATGCCTTAATTATGACAGCTACCCCTATTCCCCGCACCTTAGCCCTTACCGTTTATGGAGACCTGGATATCTCCACCCTTGATGAACTGCCTCCGGGGAGAAGGCCGGTAGCTACCTATTGGGTGAAAGAGAAAAATCGCCCGGGAGCTTATAAATTCCTCGAAGAAGAAATTAAAAAAGGCCGGCAAGCCTATATTGTCTATCCTTTGATAGAGGAGTCGGAGAAATTAGAGGTAAAGGCGGCTACTGAAATGGCCGAACATTTTCAAAGGGATGTTTTCCCCCATCTCAAAGTAGGATTGCTTCATGGAAGGATGAAAAGTCAGGAGAAGGAAAAGGTAATGCAGTCCTTCAAGGAAGGCAAGATTAACCTTCTTGTCTCTACTACCGTTATTGAAGTGGGGATAGATATACCTAACGCTTCTTTGATGGTTATTGAAGAGGCCGGACGCTTCGGTCTGGCCCAACTGCACCAGATGCGGGGCCGGGTGGGGCGGGGAGATTGCCAGTCCTACTGCCTGATGTTCGCAGGCTCCGCCGGCGAAGAGGGCAGAAAACGACTCCAGGTGATGACCGAAACCAGTGATGGCTTTCAAATTGCCGAGGAAGACCTGGAGCTGCGCGGCCCAGGGGAATTTTTCGGAACCCGGCAATCAGGGATGCCCGAGCTGCGTTTAGGGAACATCGTTGCCGATATGAAACTAATGGAATCAGCCCGCAGGCAGGCTTTCTCTCTGGTCAAAGAGGACCCCTATCTTCAAAATCCGGAACATCACCTTATAAAGGAATGTCTCCAGGAAAGATTCAAAGGCAAGATAGCCCTTCCTGATAAACTGATAAACTGATAAACTGTAACCGTTCATAGGGTGGCATGTCAACAGCTACCTCCCCCCTTCGTAAAGGGG
>CAZUTJ010000202.1:0-2624 GCA_964622875.1 uncultured bacterium | reverse complement strand
CACAAATCAGTTAGGAGTCAAGAAAAGTCAGCCGCCGCAGGCGGCCTAATTTAAGGCCTATGAATTTCAAAGTTGAACTCTTAGCCCCGAAGGAGCGTATTTTAGTTAGAGAGGAAAATAAGCATGGATGAGAAGAAAGTATTGCTGCATATGGTTAAGACTCTGGCTATGGATTTGCAGAATATTCAGCAACGGGGAGCCGGTTATTATAGCGTCAGCCCTTTTGTCCGGAGATATAACCGGCTTTTAGAGACAACCAAAGAGATATTCAAGGAGGGCACCGTCCTTCTGGATACCTTCTCTCCGGTTGAGGAAAGCGCTTCCGTGGATCCCGCAGATAAGATGAAGGTTACTCAACAGGTGATGCTTGAAGCCGGGCAATTGATTGCCTATATTGAGGCTTGCCTGGAAGGATAGAGGTTAAGACGGGTAGGGCCACAAAGACACCAGGACGCCAAGAGGACAGAATGATTCCAAATACTCCGCCAGACCTTCGGTCTGCCACCCCTTTATTAAAAGGGAATAAAAATACAAACCACAAACCTGCCGCAGGCAGGGGACACATGTAGGGGGCAGGCCTGCCTGCCCCGTTAGCTAGTCAACATTTTCTGTCTTTACTCTGTCTGGTGCCCTGGCGCTCTGACACTCTAATGTGCTTTTGTGTCTTTGTGGTAATAACTGAATAGTTACGAAATTTTTAACGGATAAACATCCGTTGATTAGCTTGATAAATCAAGCAACTACAGTTCATCTTTGTAGTTGCCCAATTTATTGGGCTTTGCCACAAAGAACAATCCGTCGCCACAGGAGTGGCGACGCTACAGTTATTATTCCCTGTAGCGTCGTGACTCCCGTCACGACGCCTAATTTAAAGAAAGGAAATAATGAACGAAGAATATAGAGATGATCGTTTTTACATAGATAAGATTAATCGCCTGCGGAAAGAGAAAAGGACTATTATCTTAGTTCATAATTATCAAAGGGGGGAAGTGCAGGATGTAGCTGATTTTACCGGTGATTCCCTGGAGTTAAGTCGGAAGGCGGCCGAGACGGATGCTGAGGTCATCATCTTCTGTGGGGTGCGCTTTATGGCCGAGAGCGCGGCTATTCTCTCCCCTGACAAGATAGTGCTGATTCCCGTTCCGGAGGCCGGCTGTCCCCTGGCTGACATGATTACGGTGGACGCTTTAAGAGCCAGGAAGAAGGAATATCCGGGAGCGGCCGTTGTCTGCTATGTTAACTCTTCCGCCGAGGTGAAGGCAGAAAGCGATATCTGCTGCACCTCTACCAATGCTCTCCAGGTGGTAGATTTCCTTAAAGAGGAAAGAATTATCTTCGTTCCCGATGAGAACTTAGGACGCTATGTGGCTACCCAGACGGATAAAGAACTCATCTTCTGGGAAGGCTTCTGCCCTACCCATTATCGGGTTCTTCCCGAGGATATTATAGGGGCTAAGAAGAAACACCCCCGGGCTAAAGTGGTAGTGCATCCCGAGTGTCGCCTGGATGTGATTATGTTAGCTGATGAGGTGTTAAGCACCGGAGGAATCGTCAAATATGCCCGGGAGGCGGAAATTAAGGAAATTATCGTGGGGACGGAGATAGGACTGGTTTATCGTCTTCAGAAAGAGAACCCGCACAAAAAATTCTATTTAGCTACGGAAAAGCTAATCTGTCCGAATATGAAACTTACTACTCTGGAAAAGGTAGCCAGGGCTTTGGAGAAAAGGGAGCATCGGATTATCGTTCCCGAAGAGGTGAGGTTCAGGGCCCGGCAATCTCTGGACAGAATGCTAAAGGTGTGAGGAAGGTTTCTTCAGCGCGACCTCAAATTAGGCCACCGGCGGCGGCTGACTTTTTCTTCCCGTAGGGGCAGGCTTGCCTGCCGGCAATTACCCTAATACCCTAATACCCTAAAGGGCACAAGCGGGCACAAGCTGGGTGAGCAAACTCACCCTTGTCATTATCCGGCTTGACCGGATAATCCAGACAATACCATGTAGCTATAACTGGATTGCCCGGTCAAGCCGGGCAACGACGGGGTTGGCTAAGTTTTCACAGGGTAACATTGAAATTCCTGTGCCTCAAGTTTTCCCCGCTCCAAAGGATACGGCTGTCAGGATTCGCTGAGTTATTGGCTCCTGGCTGTTGAGCGTTTCCTTTTGTAGCTACGTTTATAGCGCAGCCTTATCTGGTGCCTTCTTCGAGCTTGTCCGCTCTTGCTTCTGGCCATTTATCTACGCGCCTCTTAAGAAAATCCTGTAACTACCTAGATAACCCTCCCTTCGGTCGGGAGTTTACAGTGGACAGTTTACAGTGAAAATCCAGGTATTATTGAAAATCCTAGGCCACTAAATATCAGTTTGACAGGTTGACAGTTTGACTGGATCCTGTCAAACCGTCAAATCGTATCCTGCCTACATGGCGGTGGAGGGACTCGAACCCGCGACACGCGGATTATGATTCCGCTGCTCTAACCGGCTGAGCTACACCGCCAAATCAAAGGTTTATGTGTAACCGTCTATTCTTTTAACACATCCCGGAGCTTCTGTCAAGATTATTCTCTAACTTTCTGTGATTCAGACAGTAGGAGCCATTTTCTCAAAATTTCCATAGGGGGGGCA
>CAZUTJ010000201.1:0-2628 GCA_964622875.1 uncultured bacterium | reverse complement strand
GTAATGATTTCATCTTTGTAGTTGCCCAATTTATTGGGCTTTCTTGATATAACAGCTTAGCAGTTTAACAGTTTAGCCATATAAAATTCAACTGCAGTGAGGGTTATCTTGTGAATAAAAGAGTATTAGTCGCTTCCCTTCTCATTATTGTTCTTGGTTTGCTTGTTACTTCCTTTATTACTCTTCAGCGTCGAGAGGAGCGTCGGGAGGAGGAACGTTTCCGGGCTTATGCCCGGGGGGAAGCGCTTTACCGGGAGGGAAGGTATGCCCAGGCGCTTGAGCAGCTGAGGAAAGTTCGGGAAACTTATCCTCAAAGCCAGGAAGCTCACCGGGCCCGCCAGCGAATTGCTTTTGCCCTTATCGGGTTGGGGGATTATGAAGAAGCCGAGAATTATTTTCAAGAGTACCTGAGGGATTTTCCGGAAAGTGATGCTGCCGCTAAGATTCATTATCAATTGGGTGCTTTGGCAGAGAAACAAGGCCATTTAGATCGGGCTTTGACGCTTTATGGGAAGGTTGTTACTGATTTCCCCCCTGGGCCGGTGGTAGATGAGGCTATTTTAGGTCAGGGGAGAATCCGGGCGGCCCAGGGAGAATGGAGGTTGGCCCGGGAGTTTTTTCAGAAAGTAATGAACGATTTTCCGGAGAGCAATTCTTTCCTGGCGGCGCGTCGGCAATTAGGAGATCTTAACATCGGGTTAATTTTTTCCCCTATCCTTACTGAGGATAGTTTCCTCTATGAGGTGCAGTTCGGCGATTCTCTCTATGCTATCGCCAGGAGATTTAACACTACCGTTCCCCTTCTTAAGAGGAGCAATGAACTGAAAACTGATAGAATTCGGCCGGGACAAACCTTGAAAGTTACCCCCGGAAATTATCGTCTGGTAGCTGACAAATCTGAATTTACCCTTTCCCTCTACCTTAATGAGAGATTAGTCAAAGTATATCTTGTAGCCGTCGGCCGGGAAGGTCGTTGTACTCCCACAGGTGAGTTTGAGATTACCGATAAACTTATTGATCCGGTCTGGTATTCCCCTGATGGCTTCCGTCGGCCTTTTGGTCACCCGAAGAATATTCTGGGCACCCGCTGGATAGGTATCTGCTTGCCCGGATACGGTATTCATGGTACTACTCAGCCGGAGACCATTGGCAAGAGAGCCACGCAAGGCTGCGTGAGAATGCTTAATGAGGATGTGGAAGAACTGTTTGATTTAGTTACTCCGGGAACACCGGTGATTATTGTAGAATGAGACATAGAAAAAGAAGGCACAAAGGCACAGAGAAATACTTAAAAAACTTTTTTGGACGCAGATTTTCGCAGATAAATACAGATAACAATAATTAATTTTTTTTATTTTTTTTAATCCTAAAAATCTGCGTTTATCTGCGTCCTGCTTTTTTCTTGAGTTTGAGGTTGAGTAATGAATCTTCATTTAGATTTTGAGAAGCCGATTGGGGAATTGGAAAGAAAGATAGAGGAGTTGAAGAAGTTTACTAATTCTGAAGAGATGGACCTCTCGGGAGAAATAGGGGAATTAGAGAAGAGGGCCGAGAAGCTCAAGAGAGAGACATTTGCTCATCTCACTCCCTGGCAGAGAATTCAGTTAGTCCGTCACCCCCAGCGTCCTTATACTCTGGATTATATTAATCTGATTATGGATGACTTTCAGGAGCTTCATGGAGACCGTAGTTTTTCCGATGATCAGGCCATTGTGGGGGGATTAGCCCGGCTCGCCGGTCAGTCCCTGGTGGTTGTTGGTCATCAGAAGGGGAGAGGCACCCGGGAGAACCTGGGGAGAAATTTTGGCATGCCTCACCCGGAAGGATACCGCAAGAGCCTGCGGCTTATGAGATTAGGAGAAAAATTCGGGCTTCCTATCGTTACTTTTATTGATACTCCGGGAGCCTATCCCGGAATCGGAGCTGAAGAGCGCGGACAGGCCGGAGCTATTGCTGAAAATTTAAGGGAGATGTCCCGGATGAAGGTTCCCCTGATCAGTTTAGTCATTGGAGAAGGAGGAAGCGGGGGAGCTTTGGGTTTAGGGGTGGGGGACCGGCTCTTGATGCTGGAAAATGCCGTTTATTCGGTAATCTCTCCCGAGGGTTGTGCGGCTATTCTCTGGAAGGAAAGGTCCAAAGCCCCCGAGGCGGCTAAAGCCCTGAATTTGACCGCTCAGGATCTTTTAAGGTGGGGAATAATCGATGAGATCATTCCCGAGCCTTTAGGGGGAGCCCATCGGGATTACGAGAGTTCCGCTGCTAACCTTAAGGAAGCCTTAAAGAGAAATTTAGAGGAGCTGGCTGAGTTTTCCGGAGAAGAATTAATAGAGAAAAGGTATAATAAGTACCGAAAGATGGGGAAATTTTTAGAAGAGCAAAAAGTAACTACGCAAGATTATAGCCACTAAGACACGAAGGCACGAAGAATACTAAAATTAGAGAATGATTCTTTTTATACCTTTTTTATAACTACTCTAAAGAGTAGATAGGGCTAAAGGGCTGTTAGTCTACTTCAGTCCCTTGCCCTCTACTTTCGGTCTTTAGCTTAAGTAGTTACTAATTTTCCTTGTTTACTTTGTGCCCTGGTGGCTTTGGGCGGTAAAAAAAAGAGTTGACAGAAAGGGAATG
>CAZUTJ010000200.1:0-2661 GCA_964622875.1 uncultured bacterium | reverse complement strand
AAGGAAATCCTCTACTTCCTTTCCGGCAATAGCTACCCCGGCTACCATCAGGAAGCTCAGGCATAGCTTTCCCACCCCTTTGAGAATTTTCTTCGCTTTTTCCTTCTTTCTCCTTTTAACCCCCTCTCTCTGTTTGATGTGAGTGTTTTTTTTAATCCTACTCTTGCTCTTGGACACAAGAAAGCCTCATAACCACAGATTAAATCAATTAAAAAAGCAAAATTAAGAATTAAGGTAAATCAAGAACTTTTTACCACGAAGCTCACGAAGAATAATATAAACAAAAATTTTTAATTTTTTTAAAATATTCTATGTTTATCAAAGCTTCCTTCGTGTTCTTCGTGTCCTTTGTGGTTATCCCTTTCTCTCCCTCAAAGCAATTTCAATCAATTTACAACACAACTGCGGGAAACTTATCCCTGCTGCCCGGGCCGCCTTTGGCAAGAGGCTTAGGGGAGTCATTCCGGGAATGGTATTCACTTCCAAGACATAGGGTTTTTCGGAATTATTTACTTTCATATCTACCCGGGACATACCCCGGCAGCCCAGCGCCCGGTGAGCTCTAAGAGCCAGGGTTTGAGTTTCCCGGTAAACATCCGGGGGCAGGGGAGCAGGAACCTTAAAGTCAGTTAAACCCTCAGTATATTTAGCCTGGAAATCGAAAAATTCTTTCCGGGGGAGGATCTCTATAACCGGTAGAGGAGAGCCATTTAAAATGCCCACGGTGACCTCCCGGCCATCTATGTACTCTTCCACGAATATTCTTCTATCATACTGAAAGGCTCTGTCAAGGGCAGATAGATATTCTTCCTCTCCTTTAGTAATGGATACCCCGAGGGTGGAACCTTCCCGGGCCGGTTTGACAACCAGGGGATTCTTTATAGTCGGGGGGAAAGGAAGCTGAGAGACCATCTTCTTCTCCTTATCCAGAACATGAAAAGCGGGAGTGGCTATATCCTCCTTGAGGAAAACTTGCTTGGAGGCCACCTTGTCAAAAGCCAGGCGACTGGCTTCTACTCCCGAGCCCGTATAGATAATACCCAAGCGTTCCAGGAGCTCCTGAACCGTACCATCCTCGCCGTACCTTCCGTGAAGGGCAATGAAAGCTACATCCACTCTCTCTTTCTTCAATCTTTCCTCCAACTCTCCATCTACCTCGATAGCTATCACCTTTAGGCCAGCCTCCCGGAGAGCTTCCTCCACTGCCTTTCCCGACTTCAAGGAGATATCCCTCTCGCTGGACGGTCCTCCCATCAGGATAACTGTTCTCGCAGGCATGGTCTCATCATTCATCGTCCAATGACCTCTATCTCCAACTCCAACTCCAGGCCCCTTCCCTCCCGAACGACCTTCCGGATAGTCTTCACCAGGCTGATTACATCCTTAGCCCGGGCTCCTCCCCGGTTGACGATGAAGTTGGCATGTCGGGAAGAGATCTGGGCATCGCCTACGCGGGTTCCCTTTAGATGAGCCTCCTCTATTAACTCCCCGGCCGAAATCCCTCCGGGGGGATTTTTAAAGATAGAGCCGGCACTGGGCTCCGACAAAGGCTGAGTTATATTTCTTCGCTCCCTGAATTTGTTCATTAAATTCTCAATCTCTCTTCTATCCCCTTTTTTTAACTCCAACTCTGCTTTCAGAATTATCCTATCGGGAGATAAATTGCTTCCCCGATAGCGGAAACCTATTTCTTCTTTTCTTAGAGTTAAAACCTTTCCCTGGCCATTCAAAACTTCAATTCTACCCACTACTTCCGCCAGGGAATTCCCCTCGGCCCCGGCATTCATAGCCACGGCTCCTCCCACCGTTCCCGGAATACCAACGGCGAATTCCAGCCCTCTTAAGTCTCGTTGAGCCACTTCTGAAACCAACCGGGAAAGAAGAGCCCCGGCCCCGGCCATAACTTTCTCCCCCTGAAACTCAAGTTTCTGGAAATAACCCCCCCTTAGGCTTATGATTATCCCGGGAAACCCTTCATCTCTAACCAGGATATTCGTCCCTCGCCCCAGCATTTTCCAGGGAAGACGATTATCTGAAGCAAACTTCAGAGCCTTCTTTAAATCCTCTAAATCCTCGGGCTCCACCCAGTAATCGGCCGGACCACCGATACGAAAGGAGGTGTGCCGACTCAGGGGTTCACCAAAGAGCGCCCGCCCTTTCACCAGATCTTTGATTTTCTGTAATTTAGACACTGATTTCCACGGATATAAAATTAAAACAAAAAAAACCTTTTTAAGCACAGAGAGCACAGAGAAATACTTATGAACTTTTTCTTTTTTGGACGCACCCTCCTGAGGCGAGCAGGGATTTTCGCAAGATTAATAGAGATAATTATTTTTGAAAAACAAAACATAAAGCATAAACCACAAGATTACACCAGATTTGCACAGAAAAGAATTAGACTTAATCTTTTTATTTTCTTTGATTCTTAAATTTTAATCTGTGTAATCTGTGTAATCTGTGGTTAAAGTTTTTTTAATTTTTTAATCCTTTACATCTGCGTTTACCCCGTTTAGAAGCAAATCTCTAACGGGGTGAATCTGCGTCCCCTATTTATTTTAAACTTTCAGCTTTTAATCTTTTTACTATCTCCTCAGCCACCGTTTCGATATCCCCCGCCCCCATGGTAATAACCATATCCCCGGGCCGGAGAATAGACAT
>CAZUTJ010000199.1:0-2665 GCA_964622875.1 uncultured bacterium | reverse complement strand
ACCCCCCTTTGTTAAAGGGGGGGAGGGGGGATTTTCGAACTTACTTCTCAACTATCGTCTCCTCTATCTTCATCCCGAAATGTCTTCCCGCTTCTTCTGAGCGGGAGAGCACCTCACTACCCTTTTTTAAAGTTACTATGGAGATAGGTTTTCCCTCGTGGCTAACCAGCCTTATCGTTTCCGCATTCTGGAGGATGAGGGATATCTTTTTCTCTTTGACTTTAGCTTCTACTAAAATTAAGGGCCTTCTTTCTACTTTTGCCCGGCCGACTATGGCTACCTGGGTTTCCCCTTTATAGTTGACGACTAAAGACTCATCCCCGGATTTGAGTTCGGAGAGATATTTCGTTTTTCCTCCCGGCAAGAGAGTATAGGCATGAACGGGACCGGCATTCACCCGGAAGGGACGAGGCTCAACATAGGGGTTCTCCACGCTCTCGGAGTGAATGAGGAAAAAGGCGCTGCTGGAGTTACCGATGAGCATGCCTTCCCCTAATCCCATATTAGTGCAGGTATCAATACAGACCCTATCTCCCAGGCCTAAGGACTTCACCCGGGTTATCCGGGCCACCTCTAATTTAAGTTTTTCCGCACTCCTTTTCGCTAAATTCACCGCTCTCTTGATCTCATTGAGGTTAGTTGTCTTCAAGAAAATTCCCTCCACCCCTTTTTCTAATACTTGCAGGGCGGTTTGGGCCTCTTGAGCATTCTTTACCTCTACGAAAATCCCTTCCGTCTGCGCCAGGAGATTTTCCAGGGGGATAATGGTCCAATCCTTCATTTTGAGAAGGAGCAGCCGGGACTTACTTAAGCGAACAGCCTCTTCCTCGTCTTTTTTCCCTTTTATCTCTAATTGAACGACATCCTGGCCTAATTTTATATCTCCATCCTCGGCTACTGTTTTTATTAACCCTAACTCCTGGACTTTCTCTTTAGCTCCCGGAGGAACTAACAGGGCATCGGCTCCGCTCTCCAGAGCCATAATGGCTACTTCTTTATTCCAGGGGGAACAATTTATCCAGACTTTTTTCATTTTCCTAATTCCTTCATCGCTTTTTTGATAGAAGCATTTTCGTGTACCATGTTGCCAATGACTCTGATGATAGCCAGGGGATCCTGGTGCTGAAAGACATTCCGGCCGATGGATACTCCCGCCGCCCCGGCTTTTAGGGCTCCCCCTACCATCTGCAGGAGATCCTCGTCCGTTTCCACCTTTTCTCCCCCGGCGATGACGACGGGGGCGGGACAACCTTCTATCACCTCGGAGAAACTTCTCGGGTCTCCGGTATAATTTACCTTAACTATATCAGCGCCTAATTCTGCTCCTACCCGGGCAGCATGTTTTACCACTTCCTTATCATATTCATTCTTAATCTTAGGGCCTCTCGTATAAATCATGGCCAGAAGAGGCATTCCCCACTCCATACACTTGTTTGAGATGTACCCAAAGTCCCGCAGCATCTCTTTTTCACTATTTGCTCCTAAGTTAATATGAACAGACACCCCATCTGCCCCTATCCTTAAAGCCGTCTCCACCGGATTAACAATCGCTTTGCTATTAGGCTCCGGACTCAGGGCTGTGCTTGCTGAAAGATGCAGAATTAACCCAATATCCTTTCCGTATCCTCGGTGTCCATAGAGAGGTAACCCCAGGTGCCCAAGAACAGCATTAGCTCCCCCCTCAGTAACTTTGTTGACTATGTCACAAAGATTAACCAAACCCTCAACAGGGCCAACCGTAACCCCATGGTCAAGGGGAACGATTATCGTACGCCCGGACTTGCGATTGAAAATTCTCTCCATCCTTATCTTTTTCCCTAACATAATCTTTCGGTATAATACAATAGAGATAAGTAAAGGGTAGCTACTCAGGTATGGCCACAAAGGCACGAAGACACTAAGATTAGAGAATGATTCCAAATACCCCGTCAGACCTGCGGTCTGCCACCCCTTTATTAAAGGGGAATAAAAATACAAACCCCAGATCTACCGGCTTTGATACTTTGATACTCTGACATTCTAATATGCCTTGGTGCCTTGGTGGCTGAGTAGTTACATAAAATATAGGTTATATCCCGCGAGCGTCACCCGCCGATTTTTTCCTTTACTTTCCCCAAATTGTGGATAAATCTCTAGAGATTATACCTTGTTCACCTCCTCTCGGGTTTTTTGTTTTTTTTGTTCAAGTATAGGAAAGTATAAACGCCTTTTTCTGTCATTCCCCGATTCAATCGGGGAATCCAGGTTCTGGATTATCCGGTCAAGCCGGATAATGACGTTCTCTTAGTAGAGAGGTCCTAGCAATCAATCACGCTATTTTTTTATCGACGAGACCTGTTCCAAGAAGTTTATTGCGAATTCTAATTTGTGATTTGTACGAAGAGACGTAGCTCTCGACGATAGAAATTTGGACTCGCTGAAGTACAGCGTGAAACACCCGCAAAAAATAGAGGATTTTTTGAAAAAAATGTGATTGATTGCTCAGACCTCTGTAGTAATGATTTCATCTTTGTAGTTGCCCAATTTATTGGGCTTTCTTGACGTACAGGAATTTCAAAGTTGTAGAGGCTTAATAAATGCAAGAATTCAGTAAACCCTATGTCATTCCGAAAACCCCATGTCATTCCGAACTTGTTTCGGAATCTCATAGATGCTGAAACAAGTT
>CAZUTJ010000198.1:0-2668 GCA_964622875.1 uncultured bacterium | reverse complement strand
GGGATAATCTTTTACCTCCTGTTTTTCAAAAAATAAGCTCCCGGTTTAAGACTCCCTATATTTGCATCCTCTTCACCGGTTTTCTGATATTTTTTGCCATCATGTTTTTGCAGTTGGAATTATTGATAAAAGTTGCCTCGACGGTTTTGATTATACTTTTTATCTTTGCTAATTTAAGCGTTATTATTTTCAGGGAGAGCAAGATCTTAAGTTATCGGCCCAAATTCCGTGCTCCCCTCTACCCTTATTTACAGATAGGGGGAATATTGGGAGGGGGATTTCTTTTCATGGAGATGGGAGCATTAATTATTTTCCTGACCGCGATATTTCTTTTAGCCGGATTTGCCTGGTATAGAATATATGCCCGAAAAAGAGCCGGCAAAGATTCTGTTCTCATATATGCTTTAGAAAAGCTCGTGGCTCGGGATAAAGAGCTAACCTCGGATAATCTTCTTACCGAACTAAAGGATATCGTTGTGCAAAGGGATGAGGTTATAGAGGATAGGTTTCATAAGCTAATTGAGGAAGGCGAGGTTTTGGATATAGATGCCCCCCTTAAAATGGAAGATTTCTTTAAAGATGTTTCCGCTATTTTAGGAGAAAAGTTAGCTCTGAAGCCGCCGGAATTATTGAGAAAATTTGTGGAGAGAGAAAAAGACTCCAGCACCGTAATAAGAAAAGGGTTGGCTATTCCCCATATTGTTGTTGAAGGTAAAAATATCTTTAAAATTATTTTAGCCCGGGCCAAAGCGGGGATTATTTTTCCCGACGATAAGCTTGCCCACACTATATTTGTTCTTCTGGGTTCTTTTGATGAACGTAATTTACACCTGAAAATTTTAGCCGCCATTGCCCAGATTACCCAGCAGCCCGAATTTGATCAGAACTGGCTTGAGGCCGCCAATAAAGAGGAGTTAAGAAATATTATTCTCTTAGCCGACAGAATAAGAGGATAAATATACTTGCACCTACGAGGTGCAAGTATTTGGTTAAATGGCTATTTTTTCAATTTAACAATTTAACAGTTTAGCAGTTTAACAATATAATTGATGGCAAGGAGGGTTATTTTATGCGCAAGATTCCCAGGACCATGGTTTCCCAGCACCCGGATAATGCTTCTCCCACTTTCTGGGCCGGTAAGAGTTTCATTAATAGCCGGGAGGAGGTTAAAGAATGCTTTGTTTCCTTTTCGGAATTAAACTGTGAAGAGTTTATGTGGGACTGGGAGGGGAAACATGTAGATGAAGCGGTAATTGAGAGACTTTTTGAAGAAAACCTCTCTTTCTTCCAGGAGAATCCCCTGGGTAAAGCTCTCTTTCTTACCTATCGTTTCCCCAATATTTGGATTGAGAAAGGAAGCTACCGGGTCTTGCGCGCCTTTGCCAACATCATTACTGCTTATGATATTGCTAAAGATCTAGGCTTGCATTGTCCTCCCATATTTGAGGTTATATTTCCTATGGCCACCTCAGCCGAGCAGTTGATTTATCTGCAAACAAAATTCAGCGAATTAGCCCATCTCGTGGGCAAGGACTCAAAAGCAAAAATTGGCAGTGGAAATCCCTCCATCCTGGAGATAATTCCTCTCATTGAAGACATCCCTCATCTCCTGAGTATAGATAAGCTGCTGGAAAAATATATGTCTCTTTATCAGAAGAGGGGCCTGGACAATATCAAAAAGATAGAATATATTCGCCCCTTTATTGCCCGCTCTGACCCGGCCTTAAATTATGGACTGGTCCCGGCCGTCCTGGCGGCAAAAATTGCTTTGTCAAAATCATATAAAGTAGCCTCAAAACTGGGCCTTGAAGTCTATCCTATAATTGGTTGTGGCAGCGTTCCTTTCCGAGGATATCTGGCCCCTAAAAATATTAAGAATTTCCTCAGGGAATACCCGGGGATAAAGACAGTAACCATCCAGTCTTCCTTTCGCTATGATTATTCTCTGGATGAGGTAAAAAAAGCCCTGAAGATTCTGAATTCAGAATTACTAAAACCGGTGAGAACGGCCTTAATAGGAAGTAAAGATCTAAAAGCCTTAGAGGATATTATCAAGATTTTCCAGACCTATTATCGCCGGGATATTACTAAGATAGCCGGATTGATAAATGGAATTTCTAAATATGTCCCCCGGCGCCGAGAGAGAAAGTTGCATATAGGTCTATTCGGTTATGCCCGGGAATTTACCAAAGGAATTCATCTTCCCCGGGCCATTACCTTCACCGCCTCTCTCTATTCTTTAGGAATTCCTCCGGAGATTATTGGTGTGGGCCGGGCCTTAAAAATGGTCCGGAAAAAAGGCCTGGGAGAGGTTTTAGAAAAGTACTATGTAAACTTAGCCCGGGACTTAAAAGAAGCTTGCGGGTTTGTTAATAGAGAAAATATTCAGAGATTAAAAAAAAGCTACCCGAGCTTAGAAAACGTAGAAGAAGATTTGAAGTTAATAGAAAAGTTTTTAAAGATACCCAGTGGGCCTCAAACAAATAAACACCTGATCCATAAAAACCTGACTTCCAATATTCTGCTCTTATTAGAAGAAAAAGAGGATATAACCGCCTTGATTGAAGAGACAGCAATTTTAAGGAAATTTTTGGGGTGATCTATAAATAGAGGTAGTTGCTAGTGCTTTGTGACATTAGTTCTGACACATTTTGTTTGTCATTCCCGC
>CAZUTJ010000197.1:0-2686 GCA_964622875.1 uncultured bacterium | reverse complement strand
ATCGGGAACGGCAGCTCAGACCCGGGTGCTTATTGAATCCCGTGACCATAAGGATACCTGGAGGACGGTCGGCGTCTCTGAGAACATCATCGAAGCCAGCTGGCAGGCGCTGGTGGATAGCATTGAGTATAAATTGCTCAAAGATAAGAAAAATAAGCAACTATAGAGGACACAGATTTTCTTGGAGTAGGAAAGTATAAACCACAAGATTTCACGAGATTTACACAGAAAAAGATTTAATTTTAAATTTTAATCTTGTGATAATCTGTGTAATCTGTGGTTACGAAGTTTTCTTGAGGATTTGAGGATTCAAGGGTTCGAGGGGAGGAACGGAAAACAGGGCTGGGGGTATGAGGAAAAGTCTAGGGGAGAAGTTCGACCTTTCCAGTAAAGCCAGGCTGCTATTTGAGAAGATTGTGCAGACCCCTATTGAAAAGCGCCAGGAGCTGTTAAAAAGCTTAAGCGATTTAAGAAAAGAGGCGGGATTGGGCTATGCTCTCCTTGCTTTATACCGTCAGCAGGTCAAGAGTGGATTCGTCTTAGCTGATCCCCTGGAGCCGGTGAGAAAAGAGGAGAAAAATTTTTTTGACCCGGATACGGATATTACCTTTTACTTGCAATGGAATCCCGACCGGGAACTAAGAAAAAATCACTGTCTCCTAATAGAGCGGGGAGTTATTGCCAGGAATGTCGATGAGACGAAATTGATTAATAAAGACAGGAAGGGAAGGGCTTGCTATCTTTGTAGGACAAATATTGAGCAACAGAGCCCGGGAGAGGCTCTTCTGGAAATCGAACTTGCCAGCGAAAAATTTTATATAGGAGCAAATTTTGCTTACCTAACAGACAATCATTTTACCCTGATGAGCGCGGAACATCGGCCTCAACGATATCGAAAAGAGATTCTCCGGATAGCCAACGAGTTCGTAGATAAAACGGAAGGAGTTTTCCGGGCCGCCTTTAATGGACTGGCCGGGGCTTCTATTAAAGAGCATGAACATCTCCAGGTAACCACGGAAGAGTTTCCCCTGGAAAGGATAAGGATAAAAGCAGAAGAAGATATAATATATGAAAGCGATGATATAAGAGTTTCCCGCCCTAGATATTATCTACCGGTCTGGCTCGTAGAGGGGAAGGATAAAATAAGAAACGAATGTACAGCGGATAAGATTATTGGAAGATGGCAAAGTTTAAGCGAGCATCATACCGAAAATATCATTGCTGCCAAGGCAGGCGATTCCTACCGGACATTTATCCTTCTCCGGGATAAAAGGAGATTGGTCGGAGCGGGGAAAAAAGACGGCATGGCTGTTTATGAAGCCGGAGGGAAGATTGTCCTCTCCTATAAGCCCAAAGTGAAGGGAGAAGGAGAGATAGACGAGAGGGAAACTTTTGAGGGAGGGAGTCTAGAAACTGTAAAGCAATTTTTAAGGGAAATTTCTCCCCAAGAACAAAGCTCTTCCCTCTTAGCCCGCTTTATTCATACCTTCTTAAAGTTGGAACAGGGCGGGCTACCCCGCAATCTTTAATTAAAACGCTAAGCGTTTGAATTATGCGGCCCTTCGGGTGGATTATTCACTGGGAAGTGAATAATCCAGGTTAGCGGAAACGGTAGACTTTGAGTGAGAAACTTACCTTCCCAGGGGAATTGAATCACAGAGGGTATAGAGAAAAAACTCTTGTCGGTATGATAGTAATGTGGTATAATATGGCCAACAAAAGCGAGGGATAGAATGAAAAAGGGTATCCATCCAGAGTATAAAGAGGCAACCATTACCTGTGCCTGTGGGGAGGTTATCCATACTCGTTCCACCAAACAGAATATAAGGGTGGAGATCTGCTCCAAGTGCCATCCCTTCTTTACCGGGAAACAAAAATTAGTGGATACTGCCGGGCGGGTAGAACGGTTCAAAAAGAAATATGGTCTGTAAATAAGCATTGAAAACAGGCACAGAGGCACAGAGGTACTAAGGCACAGAGGCACAAAGTTTTTGTTTCTTGCTTTTGTAAGTATTTCCTCTGTGCCTTTGTCACTTTGTGCCTTGATAGGCAAGGCTATGTTTGAAAAACTTCAGGCGCTTGAAGAGGAATATAATCGTCTGGCTGAATTATTGAGCGATCCCCAGGTTATCGCTGACCGGACTGAATACAGTGGGTATGTCAGGAGATATAATAAGCTAAGGAACATCGTGGGCAGGTTCCAGAACTATAAGCGAGTGCTGAAGGAAATAGAGGAATCAAAGGCTATCCTGGGCGAGAAAGAAGCGGACCGGGAATTGCTGGTTCTGGCTGAAGAGGAATTAGAGCAGTCAGAGCGGAAGAAGATTGAATTAGAAGAGGAACTAAGGCAGCTTCAGGAGCCCCGGAGGGATGAAGATGAAGAGAGAAATGTCATCGTTGAGATTAGAGCGGGCACGGGAGGGGGCGAAGCCAGCCTTTTCGTGGGAGACCTCTTCCGTATGTATTCCCGATATGCCGAAAAGCAGGGCTGGAAAGTAGAGGTTATGAACAGCCATCCTGCGGGACAGGGAGGATTCAAGGAAATTATCTTTGGGGTGGAGGGAAAGGGAGCTCACCGGCGACTTCAGTATGAGGGAGGAGTGCACCGCGTTCAAAGAGTGCCGGCAACAGAATCTCAGGGAAGGATTCATACCTCAACGGTTACCGCAGCCGTTCTTCCCGAGGC
>CAZUTJ010000196.1:0-2690 GCA_964622875.1 uncultured bacterium | reverse complement strand
AAGATAAAAGATGAGAGAGCATTGGAAAAATTAGCCGGGGAATTTCTGGAAAATTGCCAAAAACAAAGAAAGCAAATCCTCCAGTGTGCAGAAATTTTTGATAAGGTGATGGAAAAAGAAGAGATTGCCCGGGGGTATACTATAGGAGGTGTATTCTCTGAGTCCTGGGAGAGTATGGGGTTAGAAAATTTTTGTATCTCTCTCCGGGAAAACCCGGCCCTGGTAAAAGATGTTGTCTCACTTTTTAATAATTTTTATAATGGTATTATTGAAGAGATAATTCACCAATTCAGAGTTGATTTTGTCTGGTCAACAGATGACCTGGCTTTTAAGACAGGTCCTTTCATTTCTCCCGAGCAATTCAGAGAATTTATTCTTCCTTATTTCAAAAGAACAAAAGAGATAATTGGAGACATCCCCTGGATTCTCCATAGTGACGGGGATATCTCGTCCCTAATTGAGGACCTGATTAAAGCCGGGATAAAAGGTTTTCACCCCATGGAGCCTCTGGCGGTGGATATCTTTGAGGTAAAAAAGAAGTATGGGAATAGAATATGTGTTATTGGCAACTTAGATGTGGATTTGATTGATAGAGGGGGTAAAGAGGAGGTAAAAAAAGAGGCAAAAAGGCTAATTGAAAATTTAGGACCTAAAGGTTACATTTTTTCCAGTGGAAATTCTATCACCGAATGGGCAAAAGTGGAGAATGTGTTGACCATTTCCAAAATTTTAAAGGGAGGGGGAGAAAAATGGAAAAGTTAGCGATAAAGGGAGGCAAACCAATAAGGGAGAAAGGATTTCCTACCTGGCCAATATTCGATGAAGGAGAGGAAAAAGCAATTTTAGAGGTTTTGAAAAGTGGTAAATGGTGGTATGGAGAAAGGGTCAAGGAATTTGAGGAGAAATTTGCTGCTTTTCAAGATGCCAGATATGGTATCTCCTGCACCAATGGAACGGCGGGATTAGAAATTTCCCTGCTCTCTTTAGGGATAGGAGCAGGGGATGAGGTGATAGTTCCTCCCTATACCTTTGTGGCCACTGCCTCGGCTGTCCTTAAGGTAAATGCCATTCCCATCTTTGCCGATATCCAGCTGGAAACAGGAAATATTGACCCCGAGGATGCAGAAAGAAAGATAACCGAGAAAACCAGGGCAATAATTCCGGTTCACTTTGCGGGGCTTCCCGGCGACATGGATGCTTTAGGTAATATTGCCCAAAAGCATAGTCTAAAGATTATTGAGGATGCCTGCCATTCCTGGGGAAGCAAATGGAAAGGAAAAGGAACGGGAGCCATCGGAGACTGTGGAGTTTTCAGTTTTCAGATGAGCAAAAACATCACCGCAGGAGAAGGAGGAATCATCTTAACCGATAATGAAGATATCGCAGATACCTCTAGAAGTTATACCAATTGTGGAAGGGGAAAGGATAAACCCTGGTATGAGCACTATCTTTTAGGAGGAAACTATCGTATGACCGAATTTCAGGCTGCTCTTCTCTTAGTCCAACTGACAAGACTAACCGAGCAGACAGAAAAAAGGGAAGAGAATGGCACCTATCTGGATGAAAGATTAAAGGACATAACGGGCATACGAATAATAAAAAGAGATAGCCGGGTAACCAGACGCTCTTATCATTTGTATATCTTTCGTTATCTCACAGAGGAGTCTGAAAACCTGCCAAGAGAGAAATTTATTGAGGCCTTGAAGGCAGAGGGGATTCCGGTATTCTCCGGTTACCCCCATCCACTCTACAAAAATCCTTTATTCTTAAGGAAGGGAAAGGGGGCAAAATATTGTCCGGTTTCCTATCCTTTTTATGGAAGGGAAATAGACTATACCAGGGCAAATTGTCAAAATTCAGAAAGAATTTGCCGGGAAGCTGTCTGGCTATCTCATCCTGTACTTTTAGCCGAGAAGAAGGATATGGATGATATCGTGAAGGGAATTGAAAAGGTAAGGGAAAATCTAAAGGAACTTTTATGAAGGCTGGGGTAGCAAAGGTCAATATAACTCCGCCGGTAGGGACTGATCTTGCCGGATATGGGGGAAGAGAGAAAGGTTCCCGGGGTATCGCCGATAGTTTATACTCAAAATCTTTGGTTTTGGGTGACGGAGAAAAAAGCATCGCCATTGTTACCAATGACCTGATTGGCCTGGATGAAAAATCAACAAACAAAATTCGCAAGATCGCTGAAGAAAAGACCGGGATAAAGGGAAGTAACATCATGCTTTCTTCCTCGCACACCCATTCTGGCCCCACGACCATCTTCTTAAGAGGGATGGGGAGGATAGACGCCGATTATCTTTCTCTTCTGGAAAGGAGCATTGCGGGAGGAATATCCATCGCTTTCCAGAATATAAGAGAGGCATCTCTGGGAGCGGGCAGAGGAAAAATAAGAATAAATGTTAACCGGAGAAGAAGAACCCCGGAAGGAGACCTTGGTCTTCTTCCTAACCCAGAAGGTGTGGTCGATGATGAGGTTGGCGTAATCGTAATAAATGATCAGGAGAATAGCCCCATCGCTACCTTAGTAAATTATGCCTGCCATGCTGTAGTATTGGGACCTGAAAATCTGCTTATTTCTGCCGATTATCCTGGAGCAACGCAGGCATTTATCGAGAAAGAGAGGGGAGGTATATCTCTCTTTGCTAATGGATGCTGTGGAAATTTGAATCCGATTATTCACCCTG
>CAZUTJ010000195.1:0-2707 GCA_964622875.1 uncultured bacterium | reverse complement strand
GCCGTGCTGAGGGAACAATTTAATAAAGAGGCAATCTCTTTAAAAGGTAACTGCGCCTGCTCGCGCAAGATAAACACCTGGCGCTGTTCAAAAGGCAATGATTCTAAGGCTTCCTCCAATCTCTTTCTCAGCTCCTTTCTCTCCAGATGGTGGTGGGGAAGATATCTCTTGTCGGGAATGGTATCCTTTAATAGCCGCGATTCCCCCTGGCTCTCATTGACCTTTGTCTCCAGGGAAATTATTTTCTCTCTTTTTTCTTTTCTTACCGTATCAATGATGAGATTATGAGCAATTCTGTAGAGCCAACTGGAGAATTTTTTCTGATGTCTGTATTTAGATAGACCTTTAATCGCCCTCAGGAACACTTCCTGAAAAATATCTTCCGCCGTAGCCTTATTACCAATCAGGCGATAGATAAAATTGAACAGGGGTTTTTCGTAACGCTTAATAAGAGTATCAAAGGCCTCTAGATCACCTTTGCGATACCTTTGAATCAATTCCCTGTCGGATGGCTGCTCCATTTTACCCTTCTACTAAAGATAACGAAATAATCTAAGAAATATTGTAAATATTCGGTGAAACCATTCGTTCTCTCTATCTCCTCCCCCTTGCCTGTCCGCCAATCTTGGTGGCGGAATGGGGGAGGATTAAAGCCTGCCCCGCACTTGATGCGGGGGTGGGGGTGAAACTGAAAAAACTACCCCCCTCACCCTGGCCCTCTCCCACGAGGGGAGAGGGTTGCGATGATGGGTTTAGCGAATGTTTGCAAACAATGTTTACAAATATTGTCTAGATAAACAAATTTTTTGACCTGGCCAAGTCTATTATATCATATTAGGCTAAATTGAAAAGGTTTTGACAGAATAATGGCAAAGTGCTAAGATAAGTATGGCGATGATAATTATTGATGGCGAATATGGCTCGGGAGGAGGGCAGATATTAAGAACAGCCCTGGGATTAGCGGCCCTTACCGGGAAATCCTGTCGGATAGAGAAGGTGAGAGCCAAGCGGCCCCAGCCCGGTCTGAGGGAACAACACCTTCAGGCAGTAAGAGCGGTGGCCTCCCTTTGCCAGGGGAACCTGAAAGGAGATGAGCTAGGTTCTACCAGGCTCGAATTTCATCCTGGAGATATTAAATCTGGAAACATCTTTATAAATATCTCCACGGCCGGCTCGGTGGGCTTGGTTCTTCAGGCCTTGCTTATCCCGGCGCTGGCGGTTAACCTCGATATTGGCATTGAGGGAGGAGCTACTTACGGCAAATGGGCTCCTCCTCTATCTTACCTTCAGCATATAGTTCTTCCCTTCCTCGCCAGGATAGGCTACCCGGTAGAGATGAAAATTCTAAGAGAAGGTTTCTATCCCCGGGGCGGGGCAAAAGTTAAGGTTAAAACAAAAAAAGCGGCGCTTAAAAATTTAGAGATTATGGCTAAGGAAAAAATAATAGGGATTAAGGGAATATCCCTGGCCTCTTTCCATCTTCGGAAAAGTCAGGTAGCCGAGAGGCAGGCCCAATCTGCCGGTGAGGTTCTCGCTACCCATTTCCCCCAGGATGCGCAGATAGAAATTAAATATGGTGATACTATCTGTCCCGGCTCGGGAATACAGTTGTGGGCCGAGACCAGCGATTCCCAAATCGGAGGAAATAGTTTAGGGGAACGAGGCAAGAAAGCGGAGGTGGTGGGAAAGGAAGCCGCGGAGAATCTGATTTATGAATATGAAAATGGGGCCGTAGATTCTCGGGCTGCCGATCAACTACTTCCTTACTTAGCCCTGGGGAAGGGAAAAATCAGAACCAGCCGCATCAGCGAGCATTGTCGAACTAACGCCTTTATCATTGAAAAATTCTTGCCGGTAAAATTTGAAATAGCAGAAAATATAATCAAGGTAGAGTAAGGAAATTCCTGATGTTGATGGAAGTAATCATTGTGGGTTCAGGGACCGGGCTTCCTTCTCTGAGGAGAGGGCTACCGGGAATGCTCGTTAAGGTGGGAAAAGAGAATATTCTTTTTGACAGCGGGGCGGGAACACTGAGAAAATTGTTAGAGATAGGAATATCCTACCATGACCTTGATTACATCTTTTATACCCATCTGCATCCTGACCATACCCTGGACCTCGTTTCCATTCTTTTTGCTATGAAGTATCCCGGTTCGCCCCGAAAGAAGGAGCTTCACTTAATTGGGCCAAAGGGCTTCCGGGACTTTCACCAGGGGCTGGTGGAAGTTTATGGTCATTCTATCCAGGCTGAGCTTTATGAGCTTTATGTGGAGGAAGTGGGAGAAGAGGAGACGAGGTACCACGACTGGAAGGTCATCAGCAAATCTCTTCCTCATACGGAGACTAGCCTGGGCTATCGCCTGGAATCTTCTGATAAACGGATAGCTTATTCTGGTGATACTGATTACTGCCGGAACCTGGTGACTCTGGCTCAGGAGGTGGATTTGCTTATTTTAGAGTGTTCCTTCCCGGATGAGATGAAAGTCGAAGGTCATCTAACTCCTTCCTTAGCCGGTCGGATTGCCAGAGAAGCGCATTGCCACCGACTAATCCTTACTCATCTTTATCCCCTCTGCGATGAATATGATATTCTCCGTCAGTGCCGGGAAGAATTTGCGGGTGAAGTCGTTGTTGCCCACGACCTTCTGAGAGTGAAGATCTAAAAATGAGTCCTTATATTGTTAAAAGTCCGGATTCCACCTCTAAG
>CAZUTJ010000194.1:0-2716 GCA_964622875.1 uncultured bacterium | reverse complement strand
AGATGACGCAGTTCATTGATAACTTTTTCACCCAGCGCTTGTCTGAGATCGATAGCCTTCGGAAACATCTTTTCCAGGTAATTGGTCATAACCATCCCTGCGGTCGGGAGTGGGGAAATTATATTGCTATATTGTTAAATTGAAAAATAAATTAGGCCGCCTGCGGCGGCTGACTTTTTCTGCAAACTTGTAGGGGTCAGATTTATCCGACCCGTGGGCTTAATTTATTAAGCCCCTACAGTTTTGAAATTCCTGGGCTTCAAAGTTAATCGTCGTGACAGGAGTCACGACGCTACTAATAACCGTAGCGTCGCCACTCCTGTGGCGACGGATTGTTCTTTGCAGAGGCAGGCTTGCCTACCCGCAATCCAGGTGAGCAAGCTCACCCCGGTCATTCTCCGGCTTGATCCCCCGATCAAGTCGGAGGACTGAATCCAGACAATACCGGGTAGCTATCACTGGATTGCCCGGTCAAGCCGGGCAATAACGGGGGTGGTTAAGCTTTCACCGGGTAACTTTGAAATTCATAGACACCAATTAACCGGCTTATTTCCGGCAGGGAACCGAACTATCATTCTTACGCTAATTGGGCCCGGTGGGTTAAGATATTCGCCCAAGTTAATATTTCCTCGGCCCAGTCTGCATCTAAACGGACATCCTTTTTGAGCACCTCGAATTTTTGTTTGAATTTTTCGAAAGTTTTCTGGAAACGAGCCTTTTTCGAAACATTCTCTAACTGATGCACAAATTCTTCTGTTTCCAAAAGGAATTGATGAATTCGTCCCCTTTTGTCCTCCAATGCCCACCTGGCTATCCTTCCTAAATTAACAGCTATGTTTAACGTTAACTCTTGCGCATCCATATCCTGGCTTTCTCCTGGTATAATCTTCATTATACCTGATTACATAGAGATTGCTGAAAAACTCAGCAATCTCTTGATTACACAGATTAAAAAACAGATTACACAGATTAAAACATAAATCTTTTAATCTGGCAGCTCTTATTACCAAAATTAACCAATAAACCGACTTTTAGATAAGAAAGCAACTGGTATTTAAAAACATCAGGAATATTGCCAGTTACTGCCTTAATTTCCACTATAATCTTATTTTCAACAACTAAGTCCACAATGAGATGGCCTATCTTTTTACTTTGGTAACAAACTTCAAATCGCTTTTCTGTTTCATATTTTAACCCTTCCGGATTAAAAGCTAATTTAAGGGCAGTATGATATATCTTCTCATTAAACCCGGGTCCTAATTCAGAGTGAACCTTATAACAACAAGCTATTATTCGTTCTGTAAGAGGATCATTATTTTCCATATAATCTGTGTAATCTGTCTTTTTAATCTGTGTAATCAGACATCCTATTCTTTATAGAATGTCTTTTTTTAAGGTCTAGGAAAGTATAAACGCCTTTTTCTGTCATTCCCCGATTCAATCGGGGAATCCAGGCTCTGGATTATCCGGTCAAGCCGGATAATGACATTTTCTTAGTAATGATTTTTGCTTTGTAGTTGCCTCATTTATGAGGCTTTTTTATCCTGTTCTCAAAAGAAAATAAGGCTTATCTAAAGGGAGACCGTTACAGACCCAACTGCACAGATTGGCCGGGTTCAACTCATGCACAAAAGCGGAAAGGGTCCGCCAGGGAAAGGAATTACTGCCATTACAGAGAGAAAAGGGGGCATTGGCCGTATCCCGAGAAAAACGAAATAGGTCTTTGGCTTCTAACTTTTTAGTTTCTTTTAATAGTTGCTTGCCACGTTTATAACGAATCCGACTGCTCTTCATAGAGATCTCGCTGTTACGGCCCCGGTTCGCTATAGATTTTATCTCTGGCAGTAAAAAATGATTGGTGCGTAGATGCACTCCCTTACTTACAAACCTATAAGTAATGTTCTGACTGGAATTCTCTATTAGCAGACCTTCTCCACCAATGTCGGCGAAGAGGAAAATCATTCCTCTCTGGAATCCACCGCTACCACAATAGCCCTTTTCTACTATTTCTTGAATGATCTTTAGGGTTTCCTGGCAGTCTTTCGCTTTCTCTGCCACCAGGCGCAGAACATGACAATCGTTTAGCCCTAAATCATTAGCGCCAGAAGAAATAGGAGAACCGGTATTGTTGGCACCGGCCAATCCCTTCTCATTGAGGAAATGGGCAATACCAAGATTACCCACATTTGTCCCAAAGATATAGCGGTAGGTTCCCCTAATCTCTTTTATACCGGCAATCTGATGAGATGGTTTTTCATCCCGAATCTTAAGAAGAAAGGGACAATTCTTTTTGCTTCTATCCGTCATTATTAAAAAGGAGGTGCAATTACCAGGATAATATTTATTTGGTTTTAAGGGGAGACAATTTCGCATTAGAAGTTTTTCAAGTTTAACGCCGCTAACCCGGGCTATCGCAGAGGCCTCTTCCAGCCACCAGGGAGCAATTTCTTCGATAATTGCGGTGAATTTCTTCAACCTTTCTCTTTGAATAGAAATGTTATCTTTTCGGGTAAGGAATTTTCCCAGAACCTTCCCTAACTTCCCACCTACCTCCTCTGCTGTCCCTTCCAATTCTATGGTATCCTTACTCTCCATCTTCAAGAAATGCCTCACTTCGTTCGGCTGATTACACAGATTCCAAAAACCCGATTACACAGATTTTCGTAATTGCTCAATAACCTGTGGAAAGTTATGCAATAGATATCCGGAGCCATAA
>CAZUTJ010000193.1:0-2722 GCA_964622875.1 uncultured bacterium | reverse complement strand
CCCCCCTATGGAAATTTTGAGAAAATGGCTCCTACTGTCTGAATCACAGGCTCCATGAATCAATGCTTGACGGATAAGTGAAAGCGTGTTAAAAGATAGGTGATGCGTTTTCTTTATGGCCTTTGAACTTATTGCTGTAAGCTGCTGAGATTTAAATCACTTGCCCACGTAGCTCAGTTGGCAGAGCAGGGCTTTCGTAAAGCTCAGGTCGCCCGTTCGAATCGGGCCGTGGGCTTAAAACTTAAAAGAGATGAGAGAGGGAAGAATAATGACCGTATCTGAGTTCCAACACCTCATTGAGAAAGTTTACTATGAGAAAGATAGCGAGAGGGGAGTGGAGAGAACTTTTCTCTGGTTTATAGAGGAGGTGGGGGAATTAGCGGAGGCTATTAGAGAAAAAGACGGGAGGAAGCTAAAGGCAGAATTTTCTGATGTCTTCGCCTGGCTGGCCAGTTTGGCGAGTCTCGCCAATATTGACCTGGAAGAGGCTGCCTCCGTTTATAATAACGGCTGCCCTAATTGTGGGAAACTTCCCTGTCAGTGTTCAGAGCCGGAATAAAAAAAACAAAAAAGTGTCAAAGAGTCAGAGTGTCAAAGTCGTTGTTTCTACTCTGACACTCTAATTTTTTCCCGACCGTAGGGAGGGTTATTATGAGATGGAGTAAGGGCTTAATGCGTACTTTAAGAGAGGCTCCTCGGGAAGCGGAGACGGTTAGCCATAAGCTGATGTTCCGGTCCGGGTTGGTGAGGAGATTGGCGGCTGGGCTTTACACTTATCTTCCTTTGGGTTTAAGGGTTATCAGGAAGGTGGAGCAGATTGTCCGTGAGGAGATGGAAAAGCAAGGGGCTTTGGAGCTTTTGATGCCTACTCTGCAGCCTCGGGAACTTTGGGAAATATCCGGTCGCTGGGATGATAAAGAGCTGGGAATGCTTAAGCTTAAAAACAGAGAAGGGCAAGAGTTTGCCCTGGGACCAACACACGAGGAGATTGTTACTGACCTGGTGCGCCGGGAAGTGAGGTCATACAAAGAACTCCCTCTTAATCTTTATCAGATCCAAACCAAATTTCGCGATGAACTCAGACCTCGTTTTGGCCTAATCAGGGCTAGAGAATTTATGATGAAGGATGCTTATAGTTTTGATGTGGATGAGGAGCAAGCCCGAAGAAGTTATCAGAAAATGTATGCAGCTTATAGTAATATTTTTCGTCGTTGCGGACTTGAGATACGGATAGTAGAGGCTGACCCGGGAGCTATGGGTGGAGAAAAGTCAGAGGAATTTATGACTCTGGCGGATAGCGGGGAAGATACTGTTGTTTCTTGCTCAGGATGTAACTATGCCGCCAATAGGGAAAGTGCTCAACGGAGGAAGGAAGATAAGCATGGTCAGGAAAAAATAAAACCGTTGCAAGAGATAGAAACACCAAATATAAAGACGATTAAAGAATTAGAGGGTTTTTTGAAAGAGAAGCCGGAAAAGATGATAAAAACGCTTATCTATCAAATGGATGAGGAAGCAGTTGCTGTTCTTATTCCGGGCGATCGAGAGATCAATGAGGTAAAGCTGAAGAAAGTGCTGGGAGGCCGGAGCCTAAGAATGGCTGATACCGAGCTGGTAGAAAAAGTTACCGGAGCCCCCCCGGGTTTCTCCGGTGCGGTAGGATTAAAAGGGGTTAAAATAATTGCTGACGAGGCAGTAATAAATATAATCAATGGAATAACCGGAGCTAATAAAAAGGATAGGCATATTAGAAATGTGAATATGAAAAGAGATTATCATCCGGATAAAATAGTTGATATCAGCTATGCCCGGGAAGGGGATGGATGTCCGGGATGTTCGGGAAGGCTCACCTTAAAAAGAGGGATAGAGGTAGGGCATATTTTTAATTTAGGGAAGAGATATAGTCAAGCCTTAAAGGCCGCATTCTTGAGCGAGGCGGGGAAGGAAGAGTTGGCTGTTATGGGTTGTTACGGGATTGGCATCAGCCGAACGATAGCAGCTATTATTGAACAGAACCACGATGAAGAAGGAATTATCTGGCCGCTGGAAGTTAGTCCTTATCAGGTTCATATTCTCGTTCTCAATGTCCGTGACCAAAATGCGGTTGACCAGGGTAATCGGCTTTATGAAGAATTGAGGGGAGAGGGAATTGAGGTCATCTTAGATGACCGGAATGAGCGGGCCGGTACTAAGTTTAAGGATGCCGACCTTCTGGGTATTCCCCTGCGTCTGACGGTTAGCCCGAAGAGAGCGGCGGAAGGAAAAGTGGAGATCAGACGCCGCCAGGATGGGGAGGAATTTGTGGTAGCCACTGAAGAAGTATGTAACTATTTAGGTTCAAAATTCCGGGATTCGCGGTTCAAGGTAGTATAGAAATTTCCTTTTTTGGACGCAGATAAACGCAGATTTTTAGGATTAAAAAACAAATAATTATTATTTGTATTAATCTTGCGAAAATCTGCGTCCTGTTAATTTATAAAACTAAAACATCCGCGATTATAAAACTATTCACTTATATTTGGTTTTGTCTTTGAGTAAAAGGGCAACCTTTAATCCTGCAACCTTTAAAAATGCTTGAATGATCTTCTCTGTTAGTTCTTTATAATATTAATTCCGTTCGTGTTTATCTGTGGCGATATGCTTTGCTTTCTCTTAAAAAAAGTTCGCACTGTAAGTGTATTAAGTTAGTAATAAAAACTGTCAGGTATAATGAAGATTATAC
>CAZUTJ010000192.1:0-2751 GCA_964622875.1 uncultured bacterium | reverse complement strand
AAATTTCGAGCGAAAAGACTTGACAGGATTGCTGGATGAGGTATAATGTTTCATGTGAAAAAGTTTCTGCTGAAACATTTTAAGGTAAGAAGATGGGACTAGATCCCTGGTTTGTGACTGGCTTTTGTACTGGGGAGGCCTCTTTTACCTATAGCCGGACGGGCCGGGGAATCAACCTCTATTTTTCCCTTAAGCAAAGGGAAGGTGGCCAGGAGCTGGTAGAGAAGATTGGTGATTTCTTCGGGGTGGGCAAGATTTATGCGGTTAAGGCTGTTTCCTCTCGGTCTCGGGGCGGACTTACCCAGCCCTCAGCCTATTACCGGGTGTGCAGAATCTTAGAGTTGGAGAGGATTGTTGAACATTTTGATAAATACCCTCTTGTGGGCAAAAAAGCGGTCAGTTATCGGGTATGGAGGAAAATGTTCCTCTTAAAAAGAAAATTTCGCCAGCCCGATTTTGATAAGTTGCAGGAGTTGGCCCGTCAACTTTCAGAGCTGAATTCTTGATACCGCAATGGCTTAGCCATTAGAAGTGTAAGCAAAGGAGATAAGGAGATAGGGGAAATATGGGGATAGAAGGGCAGGGAAAAGATGTAAGTATTCGGTAAACCCATTCGCTTTCTCTATCTCCTCCCCCTTGCTTGTGCCCTTTAGGGTAATGGGGGAGGATTTAAGGTGGGGGTGAAACTGAAAGAACTACCCCCCTCACCCTTGCCTTCTCCCACGAGGGGAGAGGGTTATGATGATGGGTTTACCGAATATTTACTGTTTGAATTGCCCGGTCAAGCCGGGCAATGACAAATTTTTACTGTAAACTGTCCACTATCCACTTCCGACCGTAGGGAGGGTTATCTTGATACGGAAAAATAGGTTATGGGAAAAGTTTTAGCTATTGCTAATCAGAAAGGAGGGGTGGGAAAGACGACGACGGCCGTCAATCTCTCCGCCTCCTTAGCCGAGGCCGGGAAGAGGACCCTGCTCATTGATATTGACCCTCAGGGGAATGCTACCAGCGGCCTGGGTGTTAATAGGAAGGAGCTTCGGCGGAGCATCTATGATGCCCTCCTCAATCAGCAATCCCTCTCCTCGTTGCGGGTAGAGACGGAGATTCCCTGGTTGGATATTATCCCCTCTAACCGGCAATTAGCCGGGGCGGAGGTGGAGTTAGTAGAGGTGGAGGCCCGGGAAAATCGCTTGAAGACGGCTCTCCGGGAACTTAAGGAAAGATACCATTTCATCCTTATTGACTGTCCTCCCTCCCTGGGGCTTCTGGCTGTGAATAGCCTGACCGCTGCCGATGCCGTTATCGTCCCTATTCAATGCGAATATTATGCTCTGGAAGGTATTAGCCAGTTGTTAGAGGCCGTCAATCTGGTTAAGGGTCGCCTTAATCCCTCCTTAAAAGTAGCCGGCATACTTTTAACTATGGCTGACGGAAGGATAAGCCTCTCCGGGCAAGTGATTGGAGAGGTAAGAAAATTTTTTGAAAATAAGGTTTACCGGACAGTTATTCCTCGCAATGTTCGATTGAGTGAGGCCCCGGGCTTTGGGAAACCCATTTTGCTTTATGATCCTCTTTCCAGTGGGGCTGAGGCTTACCGGCAGTTAGCTAAGGAGGTAATAGACAGTGGCTAAAAGAGTTTTGGGAAAGGGCCTGGAATCTCTCATCCCCGGGGTGAGCTTAAATCAAGAAGAGAGGCTCAAGGAGCTGAAGCTGAACGAAATTCGCCCTAATCGTTACCAGCCCCGGGAGAAATTCGCTCAAGCCGAGATGCAAGAACTTGTTTCCTCTATTAAAGAGAAGGGAGTGGTGCAGCCAATATTAGTAAGATGGCAGCCTGCGGAAACGGCGGGTGGGGGTGAATATGAGATAATTGCCGGGGAAAGACGCCTACGGGCCGCCCGGGAAGCGGGGCTGAAAAAGATTCCCGTTATTATTAGAGAAGCCTCCGAAGAAGAGATGCTGGAGATATCGTTGCTGGAGAACATTCAGCGAGAGGACCTTAATTCTTTAGAGGAGGCAGAGGCTCTCCAGCGTTTATTGGATGAGTTTCAGCTTACGCAAGAAGAGCTTGCTCGTCGCCTGGGAAAGGAAAGATCAACCTTAGCTAATACCCTGCGCCTATTGAAATTGCCGGTGGAGGTCCAGAGGGAGGTCAGGGAAGGAACTATTTCAGCCGGACATGCCCGGGCTTTGCTGGCTCTTCCCGGGGCCTTGAAGCAAAAAAAGCTCGCCTCTCACATTAAAAAGCACCGATTATCGGTTCGGGAGACAGAAAAGTTGGTGGAGAACCTTAAACAGAATTTGGGGATTAAAAAAAGGGGGGGAGGGCTTACTGCTCAGAAAGACTCCCAACTTCAGGCTATAGAAAATCAGCTTTGCCGACTTTTCGGAACGCAGGTAGCCATAACGACTCGAGGGCAGCGAGGTGGGCGAATTCAGATAACTTATTACTCTCAGGAAGACCTGGAGCGTCTTCTAGAAGTTTTTCAGGTAAGCGACCAACTGTAAGTTCCCAACCGCAGGGGGGTTATCTTAATGGGTAAATACTCTAGTAGAACACCGTTGTCGTAAGATAAAAATCTCAAAAAATTAACTTCATTGCCTCACGCAAAGGCGCCAAGGCGCAAAGTTATTTTTTTAATATACCGTCGATTATAAGCTCCGGTTCAAAATTTAGGCTGCCGGCGGCGGCTGACTTTTTCTTCCCGTAGGGGCAGGCTTGCCTGCCCGCAATCCAGGTGAGCAAGC
>CAZUTJ010000191.1:0-2772 GCA_964622875.1 uncultured bacterium | reverse complement strand
CCCTGGGGAAAATAAATACTTATCAGAACGGAGCCTATTGGGGAACAGCCTCGGGATATGTCTTTTATGCTCTTTATCAAACCGACAAAGAATCATTTGGCAAAATAGTTAATGAATATATTGATGAATTAAGGGAGGGAGATTATCGCCAGGGCGAAGAATACGGTTCTCCCTGGGAGTGCTTTCATCCGGATGGCAACCATCGGCAGAACCCAGTCTATAAAACCAGCGTTAGCCTCCCCTTTGCCGCCTTGAAAAAAGTTGGTTTATATGATTTAATAACAAGGTAGATGTAACTACTCAAGTTCAAAGTTCCGGGGTTCACGGTTCAAGGTTAGAAAACGATTGAGCCATAAACCAGTATGAAGATAAAGTAACCAACTGTGATAGGTGAAAAAATAAAAGAATGGAGGTGGGAGAGATGAAGCTGAAAGATAAAGTGGCTATCGTTACCGGTGCTGCTTCCGGCATAGGCAAGGCGATCGCTAAAGAATTGGCCGGCGAAGGAGCAAAGGTGGTAGTTGCCGACCTTAATGAGGACAAGGCCAGGAATACAGTTGATGAGATTGGAAAAGCAGATGGTAGGGCCCTGGCGGTAAAGGCAGATGTAGGATATTCAAAAGAGGTGGCGGATATGGTGGAAGCGACGCTAAAAGAGTTCGGGGAAATAAACATCCTGGTAAATAATGCCGGGATAATCTTACCGGTCAAGGTAGTGGAGACAAAAGAAGAGGATTGGGATCGGATACTGCGTAACAACCTGAAGAGTTGTTTTTTATGCTGCCGTGAGGTAGTCAAGCAGATGATCAAACAGAATAAAGGGGGCAAGATAATCAACATTTCCTCTATTCATGCCACCCTATCCGAGCCTTCAGCCGGTGCCTATACCGCCGCTAAGGGGGGAATGGAGGCTTTCAGCCGCACCCTGGCTACCGAAGTAGCCCCATATAAGATCAATGTCAATTGTATCCAACCAGGGGCTACTTACACCGAATTGACCCTGCCCATGTACACCGAACCGGTAAAAAAGTCTCTCTATGAACGTATCCCTCTCCAGGAAATAGCCCAGCCGGAATGGATAGCCAGAGGGGCAGTATTTTTAGCTTCTGAGGATTCAAGATATATGACCGGTCAAGTCTTAGTCCTGGACGGCGGTTATGTCATGGATGGCAGTCTGCCCGGGGCCGCCTACTGGGAAGAATAGGAGGGATTTTAATGATCGAAGAGGATAGAGAAAGGATAGGTAGAGTAAGGGAGAAATTAAGAGAGGCCGGGTTGGATGCTCTGGTCTGCCGCCTGGCAGAAAATGTTCTTTTCTTGAGCGGATACTGGCCGATGAGCGGGTTTTCTTCCGTAATCTTCCCCCGGGAAGGAGAATTAACCCTTATTGTGCCTGAAGGTGAATTAAAATATGCCCAAAATAGCTGGGTTTCCGATGTAAAAACATTTGGCTGGGGTCAGGTTAAGGACGGGAATCCCTACCAGGCTATCGGTACTCTTCTCCGCAAATCCGGACCGGGATTTGGAAAGGGCACCCGCCTTGGATTTGAAGGCAGTTTTGAATTTGTGGCTCCTGCTCATATGGCTGGCGAAGTATTAGTCTCAAGCGGTATGACTAAAGCGCTTCTGGGCGAATCTTTCCCGGAAGCCAGGTTAAAAGATGCCCGTTCCCTCCTTGAAGATCTCCGGTCAACAAAAACTTCCCGAGAAATAGAGAAATTGCGCCTGGCCAATGAGATAGCCGGATTCGGTCTATCGGCATTCCGGGAGATGGTTCAGCCTGGCGTGAAAGAATCAGAAATATCAGCGGCAGCAGAAGAGGCCATCTATGCCCGGGGGGTTGGTTACAAAGGAATAAAAAGTGCCAGAGGCTGGGCCTATGTCATGTCTGGAACTGAAACAGCCACCTCCCATCGGCCTTACCTTGTTTCTACCGACCGCAGACTTGAAGAAGGAGACCTGGTCATAATTGAGTTGGGAACGGTAGCGGATGGATACTGGTCTGACCTTACTCGGACCTCAATAACAGGAGATTTCCTTAGTGAAGAACAGGATGAGATACATAAACTTGTCCTATCCGCCCAGCAGGCAGCTATAGAAAAAATGCTTCCCGGGATAGCTGAGAAAGAGGTAGATCGGGCCGCCCGGGAGGTAATAGCCAGGAAGGGATACCAGGAGTATTTTGTCCATCATACCGGTCACGGCATCGGTTTCCGCTATCATGAGCCTTCTCCCTGGCTCCATCCGGATTCTGAAGGTGTCCTGAAGGAAGGCATGGTTACAACCGTGGAGCCGGGAATTTATAAAAAGGGTTTCGGAGGCATTAGAGTTGAAGACAATCTAGTTATCCTAAGAAAGAGAGTAGAATATCTTTCAACTTTTGATCGTTTACTTTAAAATAGATGAGAGAGACCTGGGGGAATAATTAAACAAAACGGTGGGAGCTTATTGTCAACTGGGGAGGTGAGATAGCAGGGGAGTAGCTAATGATGAAATACACAGATAAGATCGTTAAGACATTACGAGTCAAGATTAAAGATGTGCCGGGGAAATTCGGCCAACTGGCAACCGCCATAGGCCAAGAAGGAGGACTGCTGGGAGACATCATCAAGGTTAGATTAGATAGTCATTATGTGATAAGAGATGTAACCATATATGTTGATCATGATAAGCATCTTGATGAGGTCCTCTCCCGAATTAAAAAAATAGGCGGGGTAAGACTAATTGAAATCACCGATGAAGTATTAAAGCTTCACCGGGGTGGAAAAATTG
>CAZUTJ010000190.1:0-2776 GCA_964622875.1 uncultured bacterium | reverse complement strand
ATTACCCAGATTACTTCAAAGGAAAATCTGTGTAATCAGCCGAACGAAGTGAGGCTTTCTTGATGTTCAGGAATTTCAAAGTTGTAGGGGCTTAATAAATGTAAGAATTCAGTAAACCCCATGTCATTCCGAACTTGTTTCGGAATCTCATAGATGCTGAAACAAGTTCAGCATGACAAATGAAATAAATTCAGCATGACAAAAATAAGAGTGAGACTGGATTATCCGGTCAAGCCGGATAATGACGTTCTCTTAGTAATGATTTCTATTTTGTAGTTGCCCAATTTATTGGGCTTTTTCAAGCCTTATACAAGAATCAGATAATAACAAACTTCCTTATCAGTATTCTGAATCCTGAGTACCTACGAAAAGACAATGTCTCTCTTTAAACCTCACTTAATTCATCTTTATAACGAAGGAGCCTCTTCCGCTCTTAATCTGGATGAGATAGCTATCTATTTGAGAGAAAGGCTGGGAAAAGTTGAGGTCAATTGTGGAGGCTCTTTTATCGCTGACTATCTCTCCCGACTTTCTGAAAAAGAGAGGGAGAAAGAAATAGCTCGCCTGGCCGGGAAATTAGCCGGGATTAAGGTTCACCGTTTGGGAGAGGGGCAACCCTTTTCCCCGCCGCTCAAGGGGGAGATAGAATACGAAAAGAAATACCTTGGGAATCCTTCCTCAAAACCGGCGGGAGTTCTTTACGATGGATTCCGGTTGCAGAGTATCTTCTATAAATTACTCCCGGGAGAGTATCTTGACCGAAAACATCTCCACCTTTTCTTCACCAATCAGCTTTTCGGCACCTGGGATGAGAGTGACAGGAGGTATCATGCCCGGACAAGCGTTTATGGACTCCCCAACCTTATCTCCACCACGGGAATAGTAGAGGCCCCGGCCAAGCCCCGGGAGTTTTATCTGCTCCGCCGGCAGTATGGTATGTTGGGCAAAGGAGAGGCCGATATGCCCGAACTGAAAGAGAGATTTAAAGGTAAATTCATTGACTATGACGATGAACGGCTGACCGAAGTGGTCAAAGGTTATTGCCTGCAAGCCATCTTCTTTCACCTGACGGGTAACCCTTTCTGCTATGATAAAAACTGCCGGCTCTACAATGCCCACTGGCAAGAGGAATTAATCGCCGCCCAACTAAAAGACGGCTACGAACTCTGTCCTCTTCATCAAAGAATACTGCTAAACTGCTAAACTGCTAAATGGCTAAATGGCTAAACTGTTTTTTTAAAGCTTAGGAAAGCATAAACAGCTATTAATTAGCTTGATACCCTTCAGGGCACAAGTAAATCAAGCAACTACAGCTTGTCTTTGTAGTTGCCTCATTTATGAGGCCTTCTTGGCACATAGAAATTTCAATTCCTATGCTTGATTACACAGATTAACAGGCAGATTACCCAGATTACTTCAAAAGAAAATCTATGTAATCAGTTTTAAAATCTGTGTAATCAGCCGAACGAAGAGAGGCCTATCTTGACCAAAGCCATAGCCTTATTAAGTGGAGGGTTAGATAGTATCCTGGCCGTGAAGCTTATTTTAGAGCAAAGGGTAGCGGTAGAGGCAGTGAATTTTTCCACTGTATTCTCTTGTGCCTCGCCTGATGTTAGCCACCAGGAAATAAAGAAAACTGCGGAACACCTCAGAGTTCCTCTGAAAATCATGGATATTTCCCGGGAACACCTAAGATTAGTCAAGCATCCTCGCTATGGTTACGGAAAGAATATGAACCCCTGTATTGACTGTCATATCTTGATGCTGCGCCAGGCGGGAGAATATATGAAGAAAGTCGGGGCTTCTTTTCTTATTACCGGTGAAGTCTTAGGAGAAAGGCCCATGTCTCAACGGCGAGATGCTCTGAGGCTCATCGAAAAAAAATCACAATGGGGAGGATTAATCCTAAGACCCCTTTCCGCCAAGCTTCTTGAGCCTACCATTCCTGAAAAGGAAGGCTGGATAGAGCGGGAGAAGTTGCTTGACATTGAAGGACGCTCCCGAAAGCCGCAGATAGAACTGGCCGCTAAATTCGGGATCAAGGACTATCCCTCTCCGGCGGGTGGATGTCTCCTGACCGATTCTATATTTTCAGCTCGCTTAAGGGATATCCTCCAGTACAGTCAGACCAATCTTAGTGATATTCATCTCCTTAAAGTGGGGAGGCATTTCCGTCTCTCCTCTCAAGCTAAATTAGTAGTAGGAAGAAATGAAGAAGAGAACACTAAGCTTCTCACCCTGGCCCAGCCCGATGATGTATGCTTCCAGGCCTCCGATTTCCTCGGACCCGTTGCTTTATCCCGAGGAGAACTAACTGAAGAAGAAATAACTACAGCTTCATCCCTTACCGCTCGCTACGGGAAAGGAAAGAAAGAAAGCACTCTTAAGGTTAATTATTGGAAACCACCGGAAGAAAAGATCCAATCCACCACTGTCTCCCCGATAAGAGAAGAGGAGCTGGAAAGATTAAGAATTTAGCCTTAATGTCCCGATAGCCTTTCTATTTGACAACCCACCGCTTTCTATGATAAATTTAAGCATAGAAATTTCAATTCCTATGCTTGAGGTACAGATTAACGTAAATGCTCAGCAAACACTGTATCGCTAAGTTGTAGTGGCCGAGCTTGCCTGTGCCCGCAAGGGTGCTCGGCATTAAAGGCAAAGCAAGCTTTGCCACTACAAATAATGCTGTTAATGGGGTCAGCCACCTTTTTGTGATATATAATAAAATATGCCACGAACACAAAGAATAGATATTAATAATTATTTTTATCAT